>DASUME010000073.1:0-11043 GCA_036277895.1 Polyangiales bacterium | reverse complement strand
CCGGTCGCGCCGCCGGTGATCACGGCGGTCTTTCCATTCAGTCTGGTCATGACGTGCATCCTTTGCCGGAGTTGCACGGAAGCTAAGAGGGCGCTTACCTGAGTACAAGTATGCACTTTTTGGTAAGTACCCAGAATGAATGAGCCTCCCCACAACTGCGGGATCGGCTTCTCCTACGGACTCGCCGTCACGCTGCGCGTGATCTCCGGCAAGTGGAAGCCGCTAATCCTGTACTTCCTGCTCGACGGACCGAAGCGTTACGGCGAGCTCAAGCGCACGATCGAGGGCGTGAGCGACAAGGTGCTGATCCAGCAGCTCAAGGAGCTGGAGGTCGATCGCGTGCTGGCGCGGACCGACTACAAGGAAGTGCCGCCGCGCGTGGACTACGCGCTGACCCCGCTCGGCCGCAGTCTGGCCGTCGCGATCGTCCCGCTCTGCACCTGGGGAACCCAGAACATGGCGGAGATGGAGAACATCTTTGCCGAGCGCGATTCAGCTCGCTAGCTCGATCCTTTGCTGGGCTCGTGACGCATGGCTTGCGCTGCGAGCTCCGATGCGGCCTCGAGGCCCGCCTCCTTCCGCTCGCTGTATCGGCTGACCATGTAGTCGGAACGATCTCGAAGCAGCAGCGTGAACTTGAACAGCTCCTCCATCACGTCGACGACGCGATCGTAGTAGCTGGACGGCTTCATGCGGCCCGCGTCATCGAACTGCTCGTAGGCCTTCGCGATGGACGACTGGTTCGGGATCGTCACCATCCTCATCCACCTCCCGAGGATGCGCAGAGCGTTCACCGCGTTGAAGCTCTGCGAGCCGCCGCTCACCTGCATGACGGCAAGGGTGCGCCCCTGCGAAGGGCGCAAGCCGCCGATCGCGAGCGGGACCCAATCGATCTGAGACTTCATCACGCCGGTGATGGCTCCGTGCCGCTCCGGGCTGCACCAGACCTGTCCCTCGGACCACTGAAACAGGCCGCGCAGCTCGGCGACCTTTGCATGATCGGGCGTGACGCTGTCCGGCTGGGGTAGGCCCGTGGGATCAAAGATCCGGCACTCGCCGCCGAAGCGCTCGAGCAAGCGTGCCGCCTCTTCCACGGCGAGCCGGCTGTAGGATCGTTGACGCAGTGATCCGTAGAGCAGCAGAAAGCGTGGCGGGTGCGTCGACCTCTGGAGCGGTTCGAGTGCGTCGAGCGTGGGAGCGGGCAGGAACGCCGGAGTAAGCGCGGGGAAGTCGCTCATGACCGCGATGACCCAACCTTCACGACCTCTCCGTCCTCCTTGGTGAAGCTCTCGGGCTGACGCTCGAGGAGCGACAGCACGACCTCGGACGGCCGGCAGAGCTTCGTGCCGCGAGGCGTCTCGACGATCGGGCGGTTGACCAGGATCGGATGCTCGATCATCGCCGCGAGGATGTGCTCGTCCTCGACGTTGTCGCCAAGCAAGCCGAGCTCGGCCGCGGGGGTACCCTTCTCGCGCATGATGTCGCGAGCACGCGCGCCGATCGCGGCGAGCAGCCTCTCGAGCAGCGGCCTGCTCCACCCGACCTCGAGATACTCGACGACGACCGGTTCGTAGCCGGCGGCGTGCACCATGGCGAGGGCGTTGCGCGACGTGCCGCAGCCTGGATTGTGGTAGAAGGTGATTGGAAAGTCGTTCATGCGCGCCTCAGCAGCAGCCCTCGCCGCCGCGCTTGCAGCAGTCTTCCCACAGATAGTCGGTCAGCATGCGCAGCGCGCGGAAGTCAGGTGCGTAGTAGTGGTAGTTGGCTTCGCCACGGCTGGTGAGCATCCCGGCATCGACCAGGCGCTTCAGGTGGTGACTCAGGGTGGATGCGGGCATCTTCACGCGTCCCTGGATGTCGCCGGCCGTCGTGCCCTCGGGGCCGCCCTGCACCACGAAACGAAGAATCGCCAGCCGCACCGGGTGTCCCAGCGCGCTCAGCTGCTCTGCATGGCGGTCTAGCTTCGCGGTCACGCTCTACTTCTACAATTATCGAAGCAGGTGCACAAGCCCTTCGTCCGCACGTGCCGCAACCTTTCGCGCCGGCAAGATGCGACGATGCTGAGGGGAGGCACGGCATGACAGATCCGACGCAGCATGAGCTCCTTCAACTTCGCGAAGGCGCTGGGGAGCCCGAGCCAGACAGCCCCTGGCGAGGGCGTGCGATTCGGGCGTTCGAACAGCTGAAGCCACGCACGTCGTCCCGGGTACAGCGAAATGCGCAGGTCAAGCTGATGCCGAGCGGTCGGAGGTTCGCACTGACGTACGAATACCCCGATGATGACGACGCCTGGCACTTCGGACCCGCCTTCGAGGTCGTGAGCGACCACCGCGGCGAGCGACTGGTGCTCTTTGCTACGGTGGAGTCGCTGCTCGACGGAAAGCCGAGCACAGCGCACTGATGCGGTCGGCGGTCGACGCGGGTCATGCACCTCGCGACTGCAGTGGCGGGATGCCCAGCTCAGCGCGCACGTCGTCCAGCGCACGGTCCTGATTCGCGAACAAGTCGTAGCCCTGCGTTACGTCGACCTTGCAGGCGGCACCACGACCGAGCGCTTCGAGGACGCGCGGCACATCGAAGAGGCCGTGATGGCCGTCGGCGACGGGCGTGACCTGAAGGCCGAGGTGAAACTGCATGATGCCGAAGAGCAAGAAGGTGAAGCCATCGTTGCGCGCGAACCCCGCCTGGAACGCGGCCTGCTGGATCTCGCTCTGCGGGTCCGTTCCGTATCCGGCGAGCACGTGCCCCAGGTCGTGAAAGGGCAGCGGCATACCGCGCTGGCGTAAGAAGTAAGGTCGCCTCCGTTCAGCGCCTGCTTACGGTGAGCATGTTGGCGAGCAGAACATCGGTCACGAGGGGCGCGTAGAAGTACGGGTAGCGCGGGTGTCCGCTCTGCAGGTCTTCGCGCACCTTGCCGTTGGGATCGAGGAAGAACACGCGCGGTACGTAGTTGCCGTACTGGCCGAGCTTCTCCGTGAGCCAGGGCGCGCCGTCGTCCTGATCTTGCCGCACCATGATCAGGCCTGCTGCGGCGCTCGCCACCTCGGGCTTCGCGAACTCGGGCGCCAGCTCCTTGCAGCGCGGGCACCAGTCCGCATACACGACGACGCACACGGACTTGTTCTCCGCCCTGGCCGCGCGCAGCGCTTCATCCCAGCCGCGCCACGCGACCGCGTCGCCCCATGCGATGTCTCCGGGCTTCTCGGGCGCGCGTGCCGCGCTGCTCTTGGTGGCGCCGACCGCCTCGCTCGGAGCGTCGGAGCGGATGCTCGCAGCCTCACAGGCGACGAGGGCGAGGGCGAGAGCGAGCGGCGGCAAGCGCGAAGACATTCTCATGCATGGTATCGCGCCGCGGGCGCCGGCGCCGCACGAGGCCACTCGAGCCTCAGGGCGCGGGACAGCTGCAGTCTGGCGTGGCGCACGCGCCAAACCTCGCTGTGGAGTCCATGGGAACCGGCCCGAAGGGAGCGATTGGGCCTCCGTCGAGCACCAGCAGCTCGGTGTGGCCGCACGCGAAGCGCACGGAGGACGGGCTGCCGTTCTCGCTGATCGCGGCCTCACTCACCGTGTTCGGAACCGAGCGCGAGAACACCTCGCCGTACGCGAGCGTCGCGGAGAGGTCGGCGACCGGTGCTCCGGCGCCGTCGAGCAGCGCGAGGGTCGCGGCGCTGTGGTCCGGCCGCAGGTTCACGATCCGGATCCGCCGGCTGCCACTGGGTTCGCTGGCAGGTCGATCCGAGATCACCGCGATCGCGGGCGCCGTGTCGCTGCCGTGGGCGATCACATAGCTGAAGCGATCGATGGCAAGCTCGACGTCGTGGGCTACGGCGACAGGCGCCCCGTTGCGCATGAAGCCGACGTCGTGCACGCCACCGGAGACGAAGAGCGAGCTGAGGAACGCCGACGAGCTGAGGGTCACGCCGCTCTGTGCGCTGAACCCAGCGTCGGACTCGCTGTCCGCACTGCCGACCGGGAGCGCCGGCTTGTCGTCGATGTAGAGATCGAGCGGGGCGGCGGGTGCACCGTCGGCGCCGACCAGGCGGTGGCTGAGCCAAAGCGGCGACAGGCCCGGCTCGGGCGCGAGCGAGACCTTCAGCGATGCGAGCGACGCGACCTCGGTAGCGCAGCCCAGGCTCGAGCATGCGACGAGCGCGAGGACCGACGCGATGGCACGACGTGTTTGGCTCATGGTGAGTGACTCCCTGATCGACGGTTCCGAAACTGCGTCCGACGGGGAGTCGCAAAAGTGTCCGCCAACGGAAGATTTTTTTCGTTGTTCCGTCCCGCAGCACACTCCCTACCAGCAATGATGCGTGCGCTGATAGCCGCAATGTTCTGGTTGTGGGCGACGGTGCCCGACCTGCGAGCTCATGCCCAGGCGAGCCCTCGGTTCTCGTGGCTGAGCTTACAGGGCGAGCTGCCGTGTAGCGTGGCCGAGCTTGAGGCCGCACTGAGCTTGCGCCTACCGCCTGACGCGGCGCCCGCGGCCGTCGTGCTGCGCGCGCATGGGCCAGGCTATCTGCAGCTCGCGTTCGGGGATCAGCGACAGTCGATCGCGCTGGGAGACCTGCGCGGGGCGGCAGCGGCTCGCGTGATCGCCCTCGTGATCGCTGACCGTGTGCGCGCGGAGACCGCTCCGCCGTCCGCTGTCCCCGTGCCGGCCGAACCCCAACCCGAAGCCAAACCTCCAGCAGCGCCTCCGAAGCTGTGGTTGGGCGCGAGCGCACGCGCCGGCAAGGGGCTCGCCGCGCTCGAGCCGTTTAGCCCCGGGCTGGCCACATCGGTGCAGTACACGCCGCGCCGCTGGTTGCTCGAGGGCGACGTCGAGCTGTTTTGGACGCCGAACGAACGTCGCAACGGCGTCGACAGCGCCGCACGGGGTGCGCGAGTGCGCGCGCAAGCTGGCTTGCCGTTCGGGCCGATCCAGGCGTTGCTGGGCGCGGCGGCCACGCGGTTCTCGGTCTCGGGAGGCACCGGCTTCAGCGGCTGGCTGGGCAGTCTCGGCGCGGCGCTTCGCTTCGATGTGCCGCTGCGCGCGGCGTTCGACCTGACGCTGAGCGCCGGCGTGGACTACTCCCTGCGCCGCTTCGAGCTGCAGGCCTATCAAGTCAGTGTGATCGCGACTCCGCGTGTCGAGCTGTGGCTCGCGGCCGGCGTGCGCTTGGGGTTCTTGCCATGACTCAGCGGGATGCACCGGCTCGGTCCGGCGTACCGCCGCGCGAGCCACCGCGCGCGATCGAAGCCGACGACGCGACGCTGGTCGCCTTGGCGCAGCGTGGCGATGATGCGGCCTTCCGTGTCCTCTACCGACGCCACGCGCAGGGCGTGTACGGGCGCCTGACGCGCTTGCTGGGACCGCGCGATGAGCGTGAGGATCTGGTGCAGCAGGTGTTCTGGAGCTTCTTTCGCGCGCTGCCGCGCTACCGCGGTGATGCGCCCGTGAGTGCATTCCTCCACGGCATCGTGACGCGTGTCGCGTACGACGCGCTGCGCAAGCGAAAGCGGACACCGACGGCGCAGCCGCGCGAAGCCGACCTCGAGCAACTGTTGTCGGGCGAGCAGAGCCCGGAGGAACGGCTGCGGGCCCGCGAGCACATCACGGCGCTGTACGCCGCGCTGGATCGCATCAAGCCCAGGAAGCGGATCGCATTCGTGCTGTATGCGATCGAAGGCCTGGCGTTGACCGAGATCGCGACCCTGACCGGCGCAGAACCGCGCGCGATCGGCCAACGCATCGCGGCGGCGCGCAACGAGCTCGAGCGAATGCTGCAGCGTCCGCATGGCCGCACAACGGGAGCTTCATCATGAGTCGACTGCCGCGAGATCATCCCGCCTACGACGAGCTGACACTGGACGTACTGCTACAGTCGGCGCGGGCGCTCGACCCCAAGCTCGATGAGCTGTCCACGGCGCGTATCGAGGCGCGTCTCGCGCGCCAGCTGGCCGGTCAGCGGGCGCGTGGTGGGTACCCTGCGCGCTGGTTCGCCATCGCGGCCTTGTCCGTGGCCGCTGCGCTCGCGCTGCTCTGGCTCGGCCGGGCCCCGCACACGCCTCGGCTTGCTGAGCCCTCGCGTTCGCTGGCACACCGTGAGCCGCGCCGCGACACCGCGCGCGCGACGGTGAGCCCGGCCGACGCGGAACCCGCCTTGCTGACCGTCTACTGCATCGCAGGCGTGGACGACGAGCCACTGCGCTCGCTGCTCGGACGTGCGGTCTCGCGCATCGAGCTTCCGCGCGCGGTGGTCGTGCGCGCAACGTTGGGCGAGCACACCCGACTGTCGCTCCAGGGGCCGAGCACGGTGCGTGTGGCGTCCGAGCGGGCCGCACACGGCATGCTCGAGCTCGCGCAGGGACGACTGGTTGCCGACTTCGAGGGCGATGGCAGCCGACGGCTGTCGGTCCAGACGCCGCACGCGCGCATCGACGTGGTCGGCACGCGCTTCGCGATCGACGCCCGCGCGAGCCGGACCGTGATCCACGTCGAGCACGGCACGGTCCAGGTCGAGCTAGGCGAGCGCAGCGTGCGCGTGAGCGACGGCGAGACCTTCGACTCGCGCGAGCGAGCCGTGCGCCGAGAGGCTCCGCCAACGACGCTCGCGCGTGTGCTGCGCGATCACGCGCGGGCACTGCTTCCGCCGCCCGCAGGCGAGCAGCGCGTGCTCCGCGTCGAGGGTGCCGGCGCCGGGCTGCGCGCTCGCCTCGGCGACGCCCTGCTGGGAGTTACGCCGGTGGTAGCGCTGGTGCCGCTGGGTGAGGTCGCCGTCACGCTCGAGCCGGGCCCGCGCGCGAAACCCAGCAGCGAGCCGCGCGAGAAGTTGAGCGCGAGCGATGCCGAAGCCCTCTACGCGGCTGCCGAGGACTGCATGCGGCTCGCCGAGCCCACCTGCGCGCGCGCCCGGCTGGCACGATTGATCGCGGACTTCGGCCAGAGTCCCCAGGCGGCCACCGCACGCTACGAGCTCGCCAGGTTGGCGCAAGACGGCGAAGGCTGCGCGGCTGCCGCTCCGCTATGGGCCGACTACCTTCGCCGCCACCCCAGCGGGCAGTTCGCGGCGACAGCGCGCGAGCGAGTTGCCCGTTGCGAGCACGTTGGCGCGCCCCCCTAGACTAGCCGGGAGCTCACCTCGGGTGTGCGCACGCTAGCGGTGGGTCAGGCGGTGCAACGCGCGGTCGAGTGCGTTTGCAAAGCGTTGTTTGTCCTTGGGGCCGTATGCGCTTGGGCCGCCCGTCACGATGCCGACCTCGCGTGCTTCGGTGAGGAAGTCGCGCACCGAGAGACGCTCGCCAATGTTCTCGGCGTCATACTCCTCGCCGCGCGGGTTGAGCACCACCACCTTCTTGGGTACCAGGCGGGCTGCGAGCGGGATGTCGGCCGTGATCGCGAGGTCGCCAGCGGCCGCGCCGCTAGCGATGTGATCGTCGGCGACGTCGGGGCCGCCCGCGACCTGCACCATGGTGATCAATGGGGAGGGCGGGACGAACATGGCCTTGTTCGCGACCACCATCACCGGGAGCTGCAGGCGCCCGCTGGCGCGGAACACCATCTCCTTCACGTCACGCGGACAGGCGTCCGCGTCGATCCAAATGCGCACGCTCATGAGCCACTCTGTCGCGCTGAAGGCGCTCACGCTCGTCAGCGGAGGGTGCGACCGAGCAGGCGGGCGCGGTAGCGGGCCGGCGACTCGCCGGTGAGGCGCTTCCAACCGCGCGAGAACGCGCTCGGATCGCTGTAGCCGAGCTTTGCGCCGATCGCCTCGATGCTGTAGCGAAGGTCGCGGAAGAGCGGCTCGCCGACGGCGCGCTGCGCGTTCCCGAGCGCCTGTCCGTAGCTGGTCCCTTGTTGCCGGAGCTTTCGCTGCAGACTGCGCACGCTCAGCCCCAACGCGCGCGCCAGCGCCTGTTGCGTTGCATCGCCGTGCGCGAGACGTGCGCCTAGCTCGTGCCGAACACGCTCGCTGAACGAGCACTCGCTGGACGCGAGCTCGCGCTCGACCAGCGCGAGCATCGACGCGACGGCCGTGGGCTGCGCGTCCGGCCAACGTGCGAGCATAACGTCGTGGTCGAAGCAGATCGCATCGCGGTCGCAGCTCCATTCCACGTGACAGCCGTAGAACGCCGCGGCGGCTGTTCGTTTGTCGTCCGGTGGATGAGCGGCCAGCACGCGCCGCGGCGTCAACGCCGGGTGCATGCGCGAGCGAAGTAAGGTGAGTAAGCCGATGTTCAACGTCTCCGTGCGCTCCGGCATGCCGAGCTTCAGCGCGGGTGGCCAGCGAAGCTCGACCTCCTCTGCGCGCTCGGACACGCGCACCGGATCAGACAGGCACGCGGTGTCGGTATGCGACAGCAGACGCGCAAACACCTGCAGCAGCTCGAGCCCACTCCCGACGTGGCGTGCGGCCTGAAAGAGGAAGCCGTAATGCTCCAGACGCGCCAGCGTGCCGACCCCCAGGGCCACGTTCTCATCAGGCAGGCTCTCGACCAACGCCCGCCACATGCGCTCGGTGTGGCGCACCGGGAGCATACGCAGCGGATCGGTGAGGTCGCGCGGCTCGATTCCGCTCGCGCGACAGAGGTCCGCCAGCGGGACCCCGCGACTGACTCCGTAGCTCAGGCACAACATCATGCCCGCGGCGGAGGTTTGCCGCTGGATGGAGCCCGCCAGTGCCGCCCGCGCTGGCGCGATCGGCCAAGAAACTGGCGCATTCTCACGTCGACGCGCGGCGCGGTCGTCCACTACATCCGACACCATGTCGCGCACGTTGTGCTTGCTCCTCTGTTGTCTGGGCGCGCTGGGCTGCATCGACGACTCCACTTCCGAACCCGACGACGTGCCGCAAGGCGACAGGGACGAGACGCACCTCGACGCCGGGCGCGACGCACGGACCTTACTCGATGCACGCGTCGAGCTCGACAGTACAATCGGACGGAGGGACGCGGACACCCCCGACGCCACGCACGGCCGCGACGCGGCTCCCGAGCGCCCGCCCCTCCCCGAGCCGGAGCTCGGGACGCTCAGGCTCGAGATCGCAGGCCCGGACGACCGAACCTTACCCGTACAGCTCTGGTATCCGGCACGAGCGAGTATGGCTGGGTCTGCCACGGTCGCGCGGCTGGCGAGCGAGCTCGAGCCCGCAGGGGAGCGACGAAGCCAGCTCGCAGCGCTGCTGACGCAGGCACCAGCAGGGTGCGCGAGCCAGACCATACACGCGTCGGACGCACCACCCGCACGGGAGCAGAGCGCGGCCTTCCCGTTGGTCGTGATGTCGCACTGCCACAGCGGCACGCGCTTCGGCATGTTCACGATCGCCGAGCAGCTGGCGAGCGCCGGCTTCGTGGTCGCGGCCGTCGACCATGTCGGCGACACGCTCTACGACTCGCTCGCGGGCAAGCCGGGCAGCCTGAGCCCGGAGCAACTGGAGCGACGGCGAGGAGACGTCGACGCGCTGCTCGACGTGCTGCTGGATCACGATGCCGCGGTGGTTCCGGTTGGACTGCGCGGCAGGCTCGACGCGGCGCGCGTGGGCCTGCTCGGCCACAGCTTCGGCGCCATCACCTCGGGGCTGGTTACCTCGACCGACCCGCGCATCGCAGCCAGCGTGTTCATCGCGGCGCCCCCCACGTTCCCCATCCTCAGCCCCACCATGCTCGCGCAGCTCGACGTGCCCGCGCTGTTCTTCTACGCGAGCGAAGACAACTCGCTGCCCGGCTTCATCAACGAGATCATCCGCAGCGACTTCGCCGCATACCCGCGCGAAGCGTGGCTCGTCGAGTTTGCCGACGCGGGCCACTTCGCCTTCAGCGACCTCGCCGGCATCACCGACGAGCTGTCCGCGGGCTGCGGCAGCGGCCTACGCCAGACCCAACCGCTGGTCGCCTTCGAGTACCTCGATCCCGCCTTCGTGCGCGCGCAAGCAGCGAGCTACGTACGCGCGTTCTTCGAACGGCAGCTGCAAGCCGGGCCCGGGCTGCTGCTCGATCAGCCCCCCAGCTCGCCTTCACTCACCTTGAAGCGCCGCTGAGGACTCTTCAGGTGTGCACGCTGCGCTGTGCTTCACGGAGACGCTGTGCGCGTGGGCTTCGCACTCGTTGCTGTACGTGTGGTCGTCGCATCCGCACACGGGCAGGAAGATGCGCGTACAGGCCTTGGTGATCGGCTTGCACGCGCCTCCCTTGTCGGTGGCGCCGCAGAGCTCGTCGCCACCGTAGTCACAGAACTGATCGGCCGCGCACTGCGCGCCACCGCGCGTGCCGCATGCGCGAGCGCCCTCGCCTCCACTCTCGGGCGCAGCCACCGACGGCGTGGCGGAGCCGGTGCTCTGCGCGGCTTTGGAACAACCCGCGAGCAACGCGACGGTGATGATGACAGATGCTCTCATCCGCGAGAGATACCACCTCGCCAGCCTCGAACCCATGCGCGCTTGGCGCGGGGCCCTTAATAGGTAGCCGAAGAATGCGCCTTCCTGGTTCGGAAACTTGGAGTCGACACCACCACCGAGCGCGTTCTTCGTGGACGAGAGGACGAGCGGGATGTGCTGACCGGAGGCGTTCGTGAGCGCCATCGAACACGCGCTGACGTGCTCCTGGCAAGCTGGCGTCGCAGTCGCCGCCGGCCCACGCCGGAGCGAGTCCGAGCTCACCCTTACGGTGCTTGCCGGAGCCCCTGATGTCTGCTGCCTGCGTGTTCGCGTCCACACCGCGGCGTCAGCGCTCGGGAGACATGCCCTGCTGCAGCTGCATGCGGATCACGGTCGGCTCGGTGATCGTCTGACTGTCGCGCACCTTCGGGAAGAACACGTCTTCCGGATCCTGCGAGTGCGCCCGCTCGCCTCCGAGGATCACGTGGATGAGCTCGTGCAGGACCATGTTGCGGTCATCGGTCGTCCCGAGATTGATCTCGGCCCGGAACGCGTACATGTGCGTGTAGGCGTCGTAGCCCCTGGGCGCGGCGTTGTTGTTCACCGTGACGTGCCCTTTGCGACCGAGGTGTTCACCACGCACCACGAACACCTCGCGCCCCACGGCTGCGTTCACCTCCAGCACGGC
>DASUME010000072.1:0-2626 GCA_036277895.1 Polyangiales bacterium | reverse complement strand
CGGGCTGTGCGGTCTGCACGGCGTGTAGATCGAGCACCACGGGCTCGGCGCCGGCCAGCGCGCGCAGATCGGACGCGAGCTTAGCGACGAACGCGCTCGAGAGGTCGGTTTCGGACACGGCGAACACACGGGCAGACATGTGCGAGGTGACTACGTCCGGCGCGCGGTTTCTCCGCGAGCGAAACTACATCGTGCGAAGGTTTGCCGCGAACTCGGGCCCCTGCCAAAGTTCGCGCGACGTTCCCCAACGTAACGTGAGTCGGCTGCGCTGGCGAGATGCTCGCGCCCCAACGAGTGGACGGTACATGAGACGACTTGGCTCGAGCGTATGTGCGATCTTGATTCTCCATGTGCTGGCCGGCTGCAGGCACAAGGAGTTCCCGCGCCCGCCCACGTATCCGTACGAAGACCCATCGTTCAAGACGGCCGCGCAGCCGGCGGGCCTGGACCAGGACTTCCCGCAGCCGCTCGGCTTGCTGCCCGGTGACACGATCACGGTGCGCTCGATCAGCAACGAGACCTCCGAGTATGAGGGCCTCGTGATCGACGACGAGGGCAAGGTCCACATGCCCGTCGCCGGTCCGGTCGCGGTCAGCGGGCTGTCGCCGCACCAGGCGGAGCGCACGCTGGAGGGCGTGCTGCAGAAGTACGATCGCTTCGTGCGCGTCAGCGTGCTCGTGACCGGCTGGGGTGGTCACTACGCCACCGTGATCGGCGCGGTGGTCAACGAGGGGCAGAAGGTGATCACGCCCAACATGCGCCTGGCCGAGCTGCTCGCGTCCGCGGGTGGGCCGATGCGCATCGAGAAGGACGGCGAGCTCAGCTACATCGCCGACCTCGAGGGCTCGCGCTTGATGCGCAACAACCAGCCGGTGCCGATCAGCTTGCAGACGGCCATGACCGGCGACCCGAAGCACAACGTGCTCGTGCACCCGGGCGATCAGCTGTTCGTGCCGGCGGGCCTGGGCTCGCGCATCGCGGTGCTCAACGCAAACGGCGGCGGCGGCATGGTCACCTACCGCCCCGGCATTCGCCTCTCGGAGGCGATCGCGCTCGGTGGCGGTGTGAACTACCAGTCGGACTTCACGGACATTCGTCTGGTGCGCGGTCCGCTGAAGAACCCGAAAGTCTACCGCTACGACATCTGGGAGCTGGTCAGCCAGAAGCGCGGCGACGTGCAGATGTCGCCCGGCGACGTCGTGTTCATCACCGAGCACTGGTCGGCGACCATGCAGCACACGCTCGAGCGCATGCAGCCGATCCTCGCGCTTGCGCTCGCCGGCGTGAACACGTACCTCATCTACCAGACGTACAAGTTCAACCAGCGCCGCTTCGAGCAGTGAGCCTCAGTCGCGGCGCTTCTTCACCCACGTGACGAGCGCCGTGTGCGACGCGGCCCAGACGGTGCCGATGCCCAGCACCACGCCGCCGACCAGCTCCTGGTGGTTGGCGAGTAGGTAGGCGCCCGACCAGATCAGCAGGCTGACCACGGCCCCGCTGAACACGCGGCGGCCGAGCCTGTCGAGCGCCTCGGGCAGCTCGCGATCGATGGTGCGGATCGAGAGATCGCCGCGCCGCAGGTCCTCGAAGATCTCGGACATCTGCAGCGGCATGTCCGCCGCCGCGCCGCCGAGGCGCGACATGCCGCGCACCAGCTCCTGGCTGAGCTTCTCGGGCGAGTAGCGCATCCACATCAGGCGCAGGAAGTAGGGCTTCACTTCCTCGAACACGTCGAGCTGCGGGCAGATCTGCTTGCCGATGCCCTCGACCGTCATCAGCGCCTTGCCCACCAGCACGAAGTCCGCGGGCGGCTCCAGCCCGAACTGCTGCGCGCCGTGCACGAGATCGCGCAGCAGTGACGACAGCTCGATGTCGCCCAGCTTCTTGCCGAGGTACTTGTCCGACAGCCGCGTGACCTCGGCCTCCAGCTCGCGGCGATCGATCTTCTTGGTGGGCGTGCCGATCGCGTACAGCGCGTCCGCGAGCCCGCGCGTGTCTTCGCCTGCGGCCGCGACCATCAGGTCGACCGTCTTGTCGCGCAGGTGGGGCGTCAGCCGGCCGACTAGCCCGAGATCGATCATCGCGATCACGGGGTGCGCGTCCGTGCCCTGGATGATGATGTTGCCGGGGTGCGGGTCGGCGTGGAAGAAGCCGTCCTCGAACACCTGCTTGATCATGATCGCGACGGCGTTCTTGGCGATCTTCTCGCCGTCGGCGCCGGCCTCGACCGCGGCCAGCACCTTGCGGCCCGCGAGGTACTCCAGCGTCAGCACGCGCCGGCTGGAGGCCTGCCGGTACACCTGGGGGAAGGTGACGATGCCGGTCTCGAAGTCGTGGAAGTTGCGCTTGAACTTCTCGGCGTTGTCCGCCTCGAGCGTGAAGTCGAGCTCGGACGTGATCGCGCGCTCGAACTCGGCCACCAGCTTGCCGGGCGCGTAGACGCGCGCCTCGGGCATCGAGCGCTCGATCGCGCGCGCCATCCAGTGCAGCAGGTCGATGTCGCGCTCGATCAGCTCGCGGATGTTGGGGCGCTGCAGCTTGAGCACCACGTCGACCGACGGCGCGTTCGGCACGCGCAGCTGCGCGCGGTGGACCTGCGCGATCGACGCCGAGGCGAGCGGGCGCT
>DASUME010000071.1:0-5282 GCA_036277895.1 Polyangiales bacterium | reverse complement strand
CGCGAAAGTCGAAGGTTTGTTCGATGCGCTCGACATGCCGCTGATGCGCGACGTCGCGCGCTGCCGGCGTGGCCAGCTCGGCGGCGACGATGCGCTCGTGGAAGGCGCCGAGCGCGCGATCCGGGCGCGCGGTGTGGTGCGGCCGGAGCGGTTCGTCGCCATGCTCGCGCCGGGCTTCCCAACGGTTGTCTCTGCTCGCGACACTGTCTGATCCGTCGCGATTCGCGACGATATCTTGCTCAGCGTCCGAAGCGGTTCAGACCCGCGGGCGAAACTTGTGCTGTTTACGCTCCGCTGGCTGATGCAGTGCTGACGACGTCGGCGGAGGAGACAACATGAGTGGTGTGATCCGTACCGTGCTCGCGATGACGCTCGCGTTCACGGCCTGCTCGAAGTCGGAGCCCAAGTCTGACGCTCCGGTCGACAAGAAAGAGTCCGCCGCCAAGGGTGACAAGCTCACGGTCGGCTTCGTGTATGTGGGCCCGCGCGACGACTTCGGCTACAGCCAATCGCACGCAGAGGGCGCCAAGTCGCTCGCCGGCCCGGACATCAAGATCCTCGAAGAGGAGAAGGTGCCCGAGACGATCGACGTGCAGAAGACGCTCGAGAGCATGATCAACCTGGACGGCGCCACGGTGCTGTTTCCGACCTCGTTCGGCTACTTCGATCCGCACATCCTGAAGCTCGCGCCGAAGTACCCGAAGGTGACCTTCCTGCACTGCGGCGGCCTGTACACCGAGGGCAAGCACCCGGAGAACGTGGGCAGCTACTTCGGCTACATCGACGAGGTCGAGTTCCTGAACGGCATCGTCGCCGCGCACGCGAGCAAGAGCGGCAAGCTCGGCTTCATCGCAGCCAAGCCGATCCCGCAGGTGCTGCGCAACATCAACGCGTTCACACTCGGCGCGCGCAGCGTGAACCCCAAGATCACCACCACGGTGGTGTTCACGGGCGACTGGTCGCTGCCGGTCAAGGAAGCAGACTCCGCGAGCAGTCTGATCGATCAGGGTGTGGACGTGCTGACCATGCACGTGGACAGTCCGAAGGTGATCGTGCAGACCGCGGAGAAGCGCGGTGTGTACTCGGTCGGTTACCACACCAGCCAGGCCGCGCTCGCGCCGAAGGGCTACCTCACGGGCGCGGAGTGGAACTGGTCCACGGTCTACAAGGACTACATCGCGAAGATCAAGGCCGGGCAGCCGTGGAAGCACCTGGTGCGCGGCGGCCTCAAGGACGGCTTCGTGAAGCAGTCGCCGTACGGCGCGGCGGTCGGCGCGGATGCGCAGGCGGCATCGGAAGCGGTGAAGGCGAAGATGGTCGCGGGCGACTTCGTGATCTTCGCCGGCGGCACCAAGGACAACCAGGGCAAGGTCGTGATCCCGCCCGGCGCGGGCCTATCGCAGACCGATCCCTCGCTGGAGGCGATGAGCTACCTCGTCGAAGGTGTGGTCGGCTCGACCGGGGCAGGCTCGTGATGCCTGCCGGGCTTCGCGGTGGAGCGACGGTGGTGGCGTGCGAGGCGGCTGCGGTCGCCTTCGCCACCGTGCTGTTCGGCGTGTTCTTGCTCGTCGTCGGGGCAGAGCCATTCGCGGTGCTCGGCGACATGTTCGACGGCGCCTTCGGCTCGTCGTTTTCGTTCCAGAACTCGCTGGTGCGCGCGGCGCCGCTGATGCTCACGGCGTTGTGCACGCTGCTGCCGGCGCGCATCGGCATGGTGGTGATCGGCAACGAAGGTGCGCTGCTGGCCGGCGGGCTCGCGGCCTCCGCGATGGCCGTGTTCATGCAGAAGATCGGCGCGCCGGGGGTGCTGCCCATGGCGCTGATCGCGGGCATGGTCGGCGGTGCGGCGGTGATCGCCGTGGTCGGACTGCTGCGCGAGCTGCGCGGCGTGAACGAGACCATCAGCTCGCTGCTGGTGTTCTACATCGTGCTCGCGGTGTTCCTGTACCTGGTCGAGGGGCCGATGCGCGACCCCGCCAGCTTGAACAAGCCATCCACGCTGCCCGTGCTCGAGGAAAACATGATGGGCCCGCTCCCGGGGCTCGACGTGCACGGCGGGCTCGCGCTCGGCGTGGTGGCGTGCTTGCTGGCGTACGTCTGGATCGATCACACGCGCTACGGCTTCGCGGCACGCGTGGTCGGCGGTGGTCCGCGCGCGGCGCAGCTGGTGGGCCTGCCCGTGACGTTGATGGCGATCATCGTGTGCGCGGCGGCGGGTGCGGCGGCCGGCCTCGCCGGAGCAGTCGAGGTGGTCGCGGTGCACGGCAGCGCCAACGCCTCGCTGTACGCGGGCTACGGCTTCGCGGGCATCCTGGTGGCGTTCGTGGCGCGGCATCACGCGCTGGCGGTGCTGCCGGTGGCGCTGTTCCTCGGCGGCATCGAGGCCAGCGGTGGTCTCTTGCAGCGCCGCCACGATCTGCCCGACGCGGCGGTGGACGTGTTCAAGGGCCTGGTGTTCCTGGCCGTGCTCGGTAGCGAGCCGTGGGTGCGCATGCTGCGCGCCAAGATCGAAGCGCGCGGCGAGAGCAAGGCGCTCGAGGGCGCGACGCTGGTGCAAACGATGCCTGCCACCGAAGTGGGGAAGCCATGAGCGAGCTTGGATTGTGGGGCATCCCGCTGGCGATGTTGGGCGGCGCGATCCGCGTCAGCACGCCGTACCTGTTCGTCTCGCTCGGTGAGATGATCACGGAGAAGAGCGGGCGTATCAACCTCGGGCTCGAGGGCGTGTTGTTGATCGGCGCGGTGGTCGGCTTCGCGGCCTCGATCGCGACCGGCTCACCGTGGCTCGGCGTGCTCGCCGCGGGCTGCAGCGGCGCGGTGCTCGGCGTGCTGCACTCGTACCTGTGCTCGCGCGAGGGCGTGAGCGACATCGCGGTCGGGATCGCGATCATGTTGTTCGGCATGGGGCTCGCGTTCTACCTGGGCAAACCCTACGTGCAGCCGGAGGCGCCGCAGCTGCCGAGCATCGAGCTGGGCGCGTTCAGCAGCGACCCGCGCGTGCGCGAGGCGCTGCGCGTGAACGGGCTGTTCTTCATCGGGCTCGCGCTGGTGCCGTTCTTGTCGTGGTTCATGAAGAGCACGGCGTGGGGCCTACGCCTGCGCGTCGTGGGCGAGAGCGCGGAGGCCGCGCGTGCGCTTGGCTACTCGGTCGAGGGCACGCGCATGGTGGCGTGCGCCACGGGTGCGTTCCTGGGCGGCGTCGGCGGCTCGTTCTTGTCGCTGTATTACCCGGGCGTGTGGAGCGAAGGGTTGTCGAGCGGACAGGGGCTGATGGCGGTGGCGCTGGTGATCTTCGCGCGCTGGCGTCCGGCTTACTGTCTGCTCGCTTCCCTCGTGTATGGCGCGGCCGGCTCGCTCGGGCCGGCGCTGCAGTCGGCGGGCATCGAGGTCAGCCACCACTTGCTCGGTGCGGCGCCCGCGGCGCTGACGCTCTCGATCATGATCGCCACTTGCTCACGCAAGGTCGCCCTCCGGGGTGCCCCGCGTGAGCTCACGTTCGGAGCCTGAGCCATGACCGTCGCCAAGTCTCTGGAGACGACCGCGCTGTGCAAGCACTTCGGCAGCTTCAAGGCGCTCGACGACTGCTCGTTGCGCATCCACGCCGGCTCGTTCCATGCGCTGCTCGGCGAGAACGGCGCGGGCAAGAGCACGTTCGTCAAGTGCGTGATCGGCTACCAGACCGCGACCCGCGGCGACGTGCTGCTCGACGGCAAGCGCGTGGAGTTCAGCAGCCCCAAGCAGGCGCACGCGGCCGGCATCGGCATGGTCTACCAGCGCTTCACCGTCGTCGAGCAGATGTCGGTGGCGGAGAACCTGGTGCTCGCGCGCGACGACGTGCCCAAGGTGATCGACTGGAAGAAGGAGCTGCGCGAGCTGGAGGCGTTCATGGACGGCGTGCCGTTCCGCCTGCCGCTGCGCGCGGAGGTGCACAGCCTGGCCGCGGGGCAGAAGCAGAAGCTGGAGATCCTGAAGCAGCTGTACTTGAAGAGGTCGCTGCTGTTCCTCGACGAGCCGACGTCCGTGCTCACGCCCAACGAGGCGGACGAGGTGCTCGGCTTGCTGCACGCGATGACGCAGCGAGGTGAGCTGACGGTGCTGTTGATCACGCACAAGTTCCGCGAGCTGCAGCAGTTCGGGGATCACGTGTCCGTGCTGCGGCGCGGCATGCTCACCGGCAGCGCGAAGCTCGCGGACGTCGACATGAAGACGATCTCCAGCTGGATGATCGGCGACGAGCGGCCGCGTTCGCCCGCGCCGCGCAAGGCGCTCACGGAGAAGCCGGCGCGGCTGGTGATCGACAAGCTGGCCGCGGACGACGACCTCGGCGTGCCGGCGGTGCGCGAGCTGACGATGAAGGTGGCGCCGGGCGAGATCGTCGGCGTGGCGGGTGTGTCCGGCAACGGGCAGAAGGAGCTGGTGGAGGTGATCGCCGGCCAGCGGCTGCGCACGGGCGGCGCCATCCACGTGGGCGATCGCGACTACGAGCCCACGCGCAAGTTCATGCGCGAGCTGCGTATCTCGATCATCCCCGAGGTGCCGCTCGACAACGCGAGCGTGGCCGGCATGAGCCTGAGCGAGAACCTGGCGCTGCGTTCGTTCGACGAGCCTCCGATCTGCGCGGGCGGCACGTTCATCGCGCGCAAGTCGCTGCGCGAGCGTGCGGGGATGTTATCGCAGCGCTTCGGCGTGCGCGCGCCGAGCCTCGATGCGCCTATGCGCGCGCTCTCGGGCGGCAACGTGCAACGCGCGGTGCTCGCGCGTGAGTTGTCGCGCGAGCCGGAGGTGCTGGTGGTGCAGAACCCATGCTTCGGGCTCGACATGGCCGCGAGCGCGGAGATCCGCGCCAAGCTGGTGGACGCCCGCAACCGCGGCGCCGCGGTGCTGCTGCTGAGCGAGGACCTCGACGAGCTGCTGGAGCTCAGCGACCGACTGTGCGTGATGTTTCATGGAACGGTGGTTTACGAAGGAAAACCGGGCGATACGCCGATCTCGAAGATCGGCGAGCTGATGGCGGGTGGGGCGCACTGACGGGGCGGGCTCGGACACGGACACGGACACGGGGTCCATGTAACGTCTTGGGGTTTTGGGGCGACTGGGGACTCATGAATACGCCGACCCACACTTCTGAAGTGGTGTTTCGCGGCGTGTTGCCCAGCGATGCGTTGCTGGCGACCGTCCGTGAGCAAGATGCGCTGCTGAGCAGCGTGCTCTCGGTATGGCCGAGCATGCGCCGTACCGAGCTCTCGCTTCAGCCTGCGGGCTTCCGGGCTCGCGCCTCCGGC
>DASUME010000070.1:0-10220 GCA_036277895.1 Polyangiales bacterium | reverse complement strand
CCTGCAAGCAAGGGCTCGACAACGGGCAGTACGCCGAGGCCTTGCGCGCCGCCGATCAGGCGCTCGCGATGGCGGGGTCGGGCGACGAATTCGAGGACTGCAAGCGCGAGGTGAACGACGCCATGCGCGCGCGCTCCGCGTACGAGCAAGGCGTCAAGGCGCTGGCCGAGAACAAGCTCGAGGACGCCTACTTCCTGTTCGCAGGCATCCCGGACGATCACGACTTCCGCTCCAAGCCCGAGGTGCGCTCCACGATCGAGCGCGTGGCGCAGGAGCGGCTGGTGAAGGCGCGCAAGCTGCTGCGCAGCGACCCGCGCCAGACGCGCGAGCTGGCGAGCTCGGTGCTCGACATGCAGGACGCGCCCAAACCGGCGCGCGACGAAGCGGCGCAGCTGCTGGCCCTGGCGAGTGCGCCGGTGGCGATGGCCGAGCCGAACACGGCGCCCACGCCGAAGGCGCCCAAGGCTGTCGTCGTGCAGACCGCGAGCGATGACGACCCCGCCAAGACCGCGCGCAACTGC
The DNA here is from genome assembly GCA_036277895.1 of Polyangiales bacterium. Lineage (GTDB taxonomy): Bacteria > Myxococcota_A > Polyangia > Polyangiales > DASUME01 > DASUME01. The sequence continues at coordinate 9,699 of DASUME010000070.1, read as the reverse complement.
CTGGCGCGCGGCGATCAGCGCTGCGTGGTGCGCGCGCTGGAGGGCAAGGCCGAGAACGCGCAGGAGCTGGCGCTGCTGATCGAGACCTACCGGGCCCTCGGCGAGACCAAGAAAGCGGTCAAGCACATGGAGACCTTCGTGGCTCGCTACGCGAGCGCGCGCCAGACCCCGCAGTATCGACAGTTCATCGCGAAGCACGAGCCATAAAGGTCGCGTTCGCGGGGGCTTCGTCGTTAGAATCGCAACGGACCGTGCTTGGGGGTACCGGCGCGCAAGCGCCGTTTGAGTCTCGCGAGGCGCTTGGCGCAGCGTGAGAGGGGGCCGAGGCCGATGAGTCGTGCGCTCTGGGGAATGCTTTGTGCGCTGGTTTTCATCTGCGCGATCTCACCTGGGCCCGTCGCGGCGCAGAAGCTCGAGAGCGGCGGCTTCGACCTGCGCTTGTTCCGGCACGCCGTGGACTCGAAGGGTCTGGCGTCCGTCAACGGCACGGACATCCTCGCGCACAAGAGCTACAGCTTCGGGCTCGTGCTCGACGGCGCGTTCCGGCTGGTGCCCTACCACGGCTTCAAGAACGACGATAACCGCCGGCCGGATCAGGCGCAGCGCACGAACTACCTGGTCGATCAGGTGTTCACGGGCGTGCTGCACTTCAACTACGGCCTGTTCAACAGGGTCGTGATCGGTGCGCAGTTGCCGATCCTGATCATCGGCGGCGGCAACGTCACCGCGCCGGGCGACTACAACGATCCGGCGCAGGGCGGCCTCGGCTACCAGGGCCTCGGCAACCTCACGCTGCACGCGAAGTACCGAATCCTGCGCGGCGAGTCTTCGCCGATCGGTCTCGCTGCGATCCTCCAGGTCGCGCTGCCCACGGCGAGCTCGGACGAGTTCGCAGGCGAGCCCGGCGTCACGCTGTGGCCGATCATCGCGGGTAGCTACCGGCCGTTCCGCAAGTTCCGCCTGAACGCGGAGGGTGGCTATCGTCTGATCACGGGCGATGGCGCCACGGTCAACTTCAACCGGCGCACGCAGCCGGGGCTCGGCACCGCCACCATGCCGTCGGTGGTCCGCGCGGGCGACCGCATCACCTACAACGATCAGCTCACGTTCGGCGCCGGCTTTGGCGTGCGCCTGGCGCCTGCGGTCGACCTGATCGGCGAGCTGTACGGCAACTACATCGTCGCGAACAAGGCGCGCGACGGCGGCAAGTCGATCGCGACCGAGCTGCTCGCGGGCTTCAAGATCTTCGTGCAGGAGAACAGCTACCTGCTGATCGCCGGCACCTGCGGCAACGCGTGCATGCCGCTCGATGGCTTCAACCAGCCCGAGTGGCGCGGCATCCTCGGCTTCATCTTCGAGCCCTCGATCGGCGATGCCGACGGCGACGGCTACAAGGACGACGTCGACGCCTGCCCGAACGAGCCCGAAGACTTCGACGACTTCGAAGACGCCGAGGGCTGCCCCGATCCGGACAACGATCAGGACGGCATCCTCGACATCGACGACGAGTGCCCGCTCGTGCCCGAAGACCTCGACGGCGATCACGATCGCGACGGTTGCCCCGAGGGCGACAACGCCGATCGCGACGGCGACGGTATCCTCGATCGCGACGACCAGTGCCCCGACGACCCCGAAGACATCGATGGCTTCGAGGACCAGGACGGCTGCCCCGATCCGGACAACGACAAGGACGGCATCCTCGACAAGGACGACCTGTGCCCGAACGATCCGGAAGACAAGGACGGCTTCCAGGACAAGGATGGCTGCCCGGATCCGGACAACGATCGCGACCGCATCGTCGACAAGCTCGACAACTGCCCCAACGACCCCGAGACCTATAACGGCTTCGAGGACAAGGACGGCTGCCCGGACAAGGGCACGGTCATCATCGAGGAAAACCAGATCGTCATCCTCGAGAAGATCTACTTCGAGACCGACAGCGCCGAGATCCAGAAGCGCAGCTACCCGATCATCGACGCGGTCGCCGCCACGTTGATCGGCAACCCGCAGATCGTGTTGATCGAGATCCAGGGCCACGCGGACGAGCGCTCCAGCGACGAGTACAACATCCGGCTGACGCGCGATCGCGCGGCGGCGGTGCTGGAGGCGCTGGTGCAACGCGGGGTCGATCGCTACCGCATGCGTAGCGGCGGCTACGGAGAGCGCTGCCCGATCGACCCGGCCCACAACGAGACCGCGTGGGAGAAGAACCGCCGCGTCGAGTTCAAGATCATCGAGACGCAGGACGGCCCGACCGGCGTGGAGGTGGTGTGCCCGGCCGGGCAGGCGTTGATCCCGAAGAGCGCGAAGAAGTAGCGGCTCAGAGGCTCGGCGCGTCGAGGGTGCGCACGCCGAGCAGCTTCGGGGTCGCGGACGTGCCGTCGCTGCGCTGGTCGCGGGGTTCCTCGCTGTAGGTGAGAGGCTCCCGGTACGCGCCGCGCAGCGTGGGTACGTGCCGCGGTGGCGGAAGGGAGGCCTGGTCACGAACGCGTGACTGGCTCCGGATGCTCAGCGCGAGCCAGCCGAGCCCGAGCCCGATCACGCTGAGCGGCAGCGCGTGCGTGCCGAGGAAGCTCACGCCGGCGTTGCGTCGTCGCGGACTCGATCGTGTCGTGGTTTGCATGACGTCCACCTCTCTGGGGTTGTGCCGTCGTGCGATGCAGCCGCCATGCCGGTCGGTGGTGGCTCGAAACGCGGCGCGTGGCTCGGGGCGCGCACACCTTTGGACCTCAAGGTCGGCGCTTTGGTCTCAGGTCGTGCGGGCGAGAGCGCGCGCAGAGCACACGGCGCGCGCGCTGGCTCACGCTCGAACGCGGCATCGATTCTGCACTGCGCGAAGGCATGAAGAAGACGCCGGCGCGCGATGCCACGAGTCCGGAACGGCTGTTGGCACTGGCGCGCGAGCGCTTCGGGGTGCAGCAGTTTCGTCGGGGTCAGCGTGCCTTGATCGAAGCCGTGCTGCGCGGTGAGGATGCGCTCGGCATCCTGCCCACGGGCGCGGGCAAGTCGCTCACGTACCAGCTGCCGTCGTTGCTGCTCCCCCATCCGGTGCTGGTCGTCTCGCCGCTGATCTCGCTCATGCAGGACCAGCAAGACAAGCTGGGCGAGCTCGAGATCCCCGCCGCCAAGCTCAACTCGACGCTGCGAGCGCAGGAAGAGCGGGACACGGTGGAGCAGGTGCTCGAGGGTGGCGCGAGGTTGATCTACGTGACGCCCGAGCGGCTGGAGAACCCGGAGTACCTCACGCTCCTGAAGCACGAGGGCGTCTCTTTGTTCGTGGTCGACGAGGCGCACTGTGTCTCGAGCTGGGGGCACGACTTCCGGCCGGCGTACCTCGCGCTGAGCGAGGCGCGCAAGCAGCTCGGCAACCCGCCGCTGCTCGCGCTGACGGCGACCGCGACCCCCGAGGTGATCGAGGACATCACCAAGCAGCTCGGCGCCAAACACCCGCGGCTCGTGCAGCTCGGGGTCGAGCGCAAGAACCTGCGGCTGGAGGTCGAGCGCACCACGAACGAGGAGCACAAGCGCGAGTACCTGCAGCGCTTCCTGAGCGAGACGGAAGGCGCCGGCATCATCTACGCGGCGACGATCAAGAAGGCGGCCGAGCTGCACGCGTGGCTGGAAGAGCAAGGGATCAGCGCGGGCCTCTACCATGGGCGTCTCGCCGCCAGCGAACGCACGCAGACGCAGCAGCGCTTCATGGAGGGTTCGCTGCAGGTGATGGTCGCGACCAACGCGTTCGGGCTGGGCATCGACAAGCAGGACCTGCGCTTCGTGATCCACTACCACTTCCCGGACTCGCTGGAGAGCTACTACCAGGAAGCCGGCCGCGCGGGCCGCGACGGCGAACCCGCGCGCGTGGTGTTGCTCTATCGGCTGGAGGACAAGCGCCTGCAGTCGTACTTCCTCGGCGGCAAGTACCCGCGCCGCGACGAGTCACTGCGCGTGCTGACCGAGCTGCACACGGGCGACACGCTGACCGGCCTGGTGCAGCGCACGGAGATCCCCGAGCGACGCATCAAGGTGATCCTGGCGCAGCTGCGCAATGCCGGCCTGGTCGAGTCCCGGGGCAAGAAGCTGGTCGCGCTGCGCGCGGTCGAGAACGAAGCCGAGCTGGGCAGCTTGCTCGCCCACTACGAAGCCCGCCGCCGCACGGACCGCAGCCGCCTGGAGCTGATGATGCGCTACGCGCAGACCGGCCAGTGCCGCACGCACTTCCTGAACGACTACTTCAGCGAAGAGAGCGCGCTCACCTGCGGCCACTGCGACAACTGCGTCGCCAACGACGCCGAAGACCGCCCGCCCCGCCAGGTCGCGCGTGCACACGAGGCCGAACAACGCCTCGAACGCCTGGTCGCTTCCTCCGTGGGCAACGTGGACGCCAGCGAAGTCGTCTAGCGCCCGCTCAGGTGAACGAGACCCACGTGGGCATGAACAGGAGCACGAACCAACCCAGCGTCATCCACGCGAGTGCGCGTCGGAAGGGGGTCAGCTCGCCGGGTTCGACCGGAGGGTGTTCGCCGCGGGCCATGCGGGACATGCCCGCGAGCACGGCTGCCCACATCAGCCAGTGCACGCCTGCCAGCAGGCCCTCGGTCACATGCTCGAAGTCTTGGCCGTCGAGCTGTGCGCGCATGCCGCCGAGGGCGCCGACCAGTAGCCCCACGAAGAGCAAGAACCAGCGGAAGCGGCGCGAGTACGTGGTCTGACGATCGCCGAAGAGCGCGTACGCCACGTGGCCGCCGTCGAGCTGGCCGACTGGCACCAGGTTCATCATCGTCACCAGCAAGCCCGCCCACCCGGCGAGCGCGGTGGGCGTGAGCATGATGTCGTGCCCGGCGGGGATCGCACCCTTGGTGAGCGCGAGCAGTCCGAGGTACAGGATGGAGCGTCCCTCGACCATGTAGTGCAGGCTCGGATCGAGCGCCTCCACCGGCGAGGTGAGCACACCGTAGACGAGCACCGGCAGCGCGATCGCGAGCCCGGCCAGCGGGCCGGCGGCCCCGATGTCGAACAGCGCGTTTCGCTCGCTCGCGGGCCCGCGCATGCGGATCACCGCGCCGAACGTGCCGATCAATGCGAACGGCATCGGGATGAAGTACGGCAGCGACGTGTCCACGTGGTGGATGCGCGCGGCGAAGTAGTGCCCGAGCTCGTGCGCGAGCAGGATCGCCATCAGCGGGATCGCGAACGCCCAGCCGCGCCCGAGCGCGCTCAGCCCGTCGCGCAAGACGTCCGCGCCCGCGTGCTCCGCGCCGACCCAGAACATCGACAGCAGCGTGAGCAAGAAGAGCGGGATCGCGCGCCCGAAGTTGGTGTCCGTGCTCTCGAAGGTACTCACGTTCTCGTTTTCCTCGCGGCCAGCGCGCGCCAGAAGCTCCGCTCCAGCGCGCGGCAAGCGGGCTCGTCCAGGCGCTCGCGTGCGACGCGCAACAACAGCTCCGCCGCGATCGCTTCCACGCTCTCGCCGCGCGGGTCTGCCAGGGCGCGCGCCGGCTCGCGTGCGAGCTCTGCCTCGGTGATGCGTCGCATCATTCGATGCCCCGATAGTAGCGCGCGATGCGGTAGAGCCGCGGCCACAGATCCTCCGGCGCCACGAAGCCGGCGCGCGGTGTGGGGAGGCCCAGCGCGCGGGCCTGAGACCGAGGCAGGCGCGTGGCCAACAGCGCACGCAGGCGCAGCGGCACGTGCTCGAGCGCGAGCTCCGGCCGCACCGCTGCCAGCAAGCCTTCGACCAGCTGCCGGCGCGCTTGCTTGTCGCGCGGTGTGTCCGGGCCTCCGCCGTGCGCGATCCGCGCACGTGTGCGGGCGGCCTCGGCCACGGGGATCGCCTGCGCGGCCGAGAGCGCGCGATCGCCCGCGATCAGCCCCGCCAGCGCGTACCCGGCGCACTTGGCCTCGCTCCAGGTGTTGTTCGCGCGTGGAGGCTTCGACTCCGCCATGCCCACGGTATAGCGCTACACTGCCGGGATCGTGGCTCGTCGCATCACGTTGGTCCGGCACGGGGAGAGTCTTTCCAACCTCAACCAGCGCTGGCAGGGGCAGGGCAACTCGGCGCTCAGCGAGCTGGGCCGCGCGCAGGCCCGCGCGCTCGCCACGCGCTTCGCCGAGCGTGCGTTCACGCGCATCGTGGCCTCCGATCTGGAGCGCGCGGATCACACCGCGCGCGCGCTGGAGCGCAAGTACGAGTCTTCTACGCGCTTTCGCGAGCTCGACGTCGGCGCCTGGGACGGGCTCACGCGCGACGAGGTGGCGACGCGCTTCGCCGATGAGCTGGCGCGGCTCGAGGCCGGCGAAGACCTCGCGCTCGGTGGCGGGGAGTCGTACGGCGGCTTCTGCGCCCGCGTCGACGGCGCGCTCGCAGAGCTGCGCGACGCGCTCGCGCCGGACGAGCACGCCCTGGTGGTCTGCCACGGCGGCGTGATCGGCGCGGCGGTCAGCGGCGCGCTCGGCCTGCGGGCGCAGCGCGAGGTGCCGATCTCGCGCGTGTTCAACACCTCGATCAGCGAGCTCGAGTACGCGGACGACGGCCGCGTCAGCATGCGCGTCTACAACGACAGCTTGCACCTCGCGGGGCTGTCGCTGTTTCCGCACCCGATCGAGACGCGTACGGCGATCGCGCTGGTCGTGGGCGCGCCGGATCCAGCCTTTGGTGCGTTCGCCGCGCACTACGACTACGAGCTCGGGCTCGACCCGGGGATCTGCACCTGGACCGACGACGAGACGCCGACGTTCCTCGAAGTGGCGGGCGCGGTGCGCATGCGCCACGCCGAGCACCGGATCGCGCTCTCCGCGAGCTCTGCGCGTGTGCAGGCCTGGTCGCACGAGCTGCTCGGTGCGGAAGACAAGCTCGCCGCGCCGGCCGCCGGCGCGCTCGGCCACGTGATGCTCGACGGGCGCGTCGCGCTGATCGACTACGGCGTCTCGGTCTGATCGATCAGCGCCGCGCGCAGCCCGCTCGGATCATCGACGTGCACCCAGTGGCCTGCCTCGGGCAACACGTGCACGCGCAGCGAGGGCTTGTTTGCGGCGAGCGCTGCGACGCGCGCAAGGTGAGCCCTGTCCCAGACCTGCGAGCGACCGCCGACCACGATCTCGACCTGAGCGTGTGACTGCTCGAGAACGGACCACAGATCGCTCGCGAAGTAAGAGTCGAGTAAGGCGTTTATGCCGGGCAGGTCGATCTGGAGGTGGAAGCCGTCAGCTCGTCGCTCCAGGTTCATCGCCAGCCAGTCTGCGACCGCGCGCGAGTGGCCCTCCGCGTGCACGAGCTCGATGAAATCGTCACGGCGCGCGTACAGGCGCGGCGCACGATCGAGCATCTCCAGCACCGCCGTGGTCTGTTCCGAACCCACACGGTCGGGCCGGCTGCCCGGGTCGCTGTCGAGCGTGATCACGCGCGTGAGGTCGGGGCGCTCGGCGTGATAGGCGAGCGCGACCTTTCCCCCAAAGCTGTGCCCGAGCACGCCGATCACCGGCAGCGCAAGCGTGCTCTCGAGTGCGACCAGATCGCGAGCGCACGCGCGCACGTCGTGCGGCGGCGCAAACGCGCGCGACTTGCCGTGCAGGCGAAGGTCGACGAGCTGAATCGCGAGCGAAGGATCGGCGCGCACGAACGCTTGCGCGAGTCCGCGCAGGTTCGGTCCGGTGCCGAGGATGCCGTGCAGGAACAGCAGCGCACGCGTGGGCTCCCCGTCTGGGGACCGTACCTGCGAGGTGTGTACGATTGGGTCAGACATGCCGTGTCTGCAGTGTGTCAGAGGAATGGCGCAACCATCCGGTCATGCCTCGAATGGGTGGTCTGCATCGTGGCCTCGACCGCGTGTAGGGTCTGATGAGTGGGTTTCCAACCATGTCAGTAGCCTGTTTAGTTCGATTCATATGTGGGAAAGTCTCTTGACTTGTCCGCGTGAGTTGGGATTGTTAGCAGGCCCTTGGGTGAGGTTCGCTCCACCACGCTATGTCCCTGCCCGGTCTCGAAGGGTGGACGTGGCGCGGTGAACGGCGCGGGAGGGGCGCTCTTGTCTGGGGGGCTGCGTGAAGAGCGGCGCGTGCGCCAAAAGCGGAGAGACGTATGGCAGTCGGAACGGTGAAGTGGTTCAACGATGCGAAGGGGTACGGCTTCATTCGGCCAGAAGCAGGGGGGCCTGATGTCTTCGTCCACTATCAGCAGATCGTCGGTGACGGCTTCAAGACCCTCGAAGAGGGACAGACCGTCGAATTCGAGGTGAAGGAAGGGCCCAAGGGGATGCTCGCCGAGCGTGTAAGCAAGGTAAGCTGAAACCTCTGCGTCCGACTGCGCGCCGCGCTCTTCGCCAGAGTGCGGCGCTCGCCTTTTAAGGCGGCTGGTAGGGCTCGATCTGCTGGAAAGCGCGCGCGAAGTTCCGATAGAGTCCAAGTCTGGGGCAGCGACCTCGAGGTCGCACTACGCCGCCTGACTTTTACTCGCGCGCGGATCCCCCGCGCACTCGACCTCCAACCGCGCGCCCGTCGCGCCAGCGTGTTGCGACCGACATGACCATCACCTCTTCTGAACCCGAGCTGGAGAAGGCCCTCAAGAGCGTTCGCGCCGAGCCTTCTGACTTCGTCGCCTGGGATGCGCTCGAGGCGCAAGCCGCCACCCACCAATCTCCGGAGCCCGTCGCCGAGCTCTACGTCGAGGTGCTCGCGCTCGAGCTGTCGCCGGCGAGCTCGCGCAAGCTGCGCGAGCGTGCGCTGCGCTTCGGCGAAGAGTGGTTCGGCGACGACGATCGCCACATGCAGGCGATCCTCGTGCGCGTGTTCGGGCTCGACCCGGGCGACGAGGTGATCTTCGAGCGGCTCGTGGTCAGCCTGACTGCGGCAGGGCGCTGGGACGCGCTGCTCAGCGTCTACGAGCGCGCGCTGGCCGCCGCGGATAGCCTGGAGCGCCGCGCAGCATTGCTCGAAGAGGCCGCGAAGGTCGCCAAGGACCTGGCCGAGGACGACACGCGCGCGCTCTCGCTGCAGCACAACCTGCTCGCGCTCAAGCCGCACGATCGCGATCTGCGTACGCAGCTCGAGCGCATGTTGGAGAAGGGCCAGCGCTGGCTCGACCTGGTGCTCTCGCTGAGCGGGCGCACCGAGAACCAGCCTGCCGCGCAGGCCGCGCTCGATGCACGTATCGCGGGGCTGTGGTTGCGCCAGCTGTCCAGTGCGCCACGGGCGCTGGAGATCGTGCAGCGGCTGCTCGCGGCCGACAAGCAGGACGCGGCAGCGATCGAGCTGGCCGAGGAGATCTATCGCTCGGAGCTCGCGCCCGCGGAGACGCGGCGCAAGGCCTCGGCGCTGCTGCTCAGCTCGTACGACGCCGCGCCGCAGGCGGCCGAGCGCACGCGCGTGCTGCGTGGTGGGCAGGGCCTGTACGAAGGCGACGAGCGCGAGCGGCGCCAGCGCGAAGCTGCGCGGCTGCTGCGCGAGCGCTCGCCGGGTGAAGCACTGGCCGAGTTCAGCGACGCGTTCGCGCGCAGCTCGGGCGACGACTCGCTGCTGCGCGAGCTCGAAGATCACGCCGTGGATGCGGGCCTGGAGGCGGGCTACGCCGATGCGCTGGAGCGCGCCGCCGCGCGCGCCGAGACCGGCCTGCGTCGCGATCAGCTGCTGCTGCGCGCCGCGGGGGTGGCCGAGAAGTCGCTCGATCAGCCCGATCGCGCGCAGAAGCTCTACCGCACCGTGCTCGCG
>DASUME010000069.1:0-3888 GCA_036277895.1 Polyangiales bacterium | reverse complement strand
AGAGCAGGTCACCGACCAGCAGGCGCACGTCACCTTCAGGCCCCTCCGGCGGCTTCTCCACCAGCGTGACGGCGGCGGCGCGCCACTCGCCGCTGGGCAAGATGAGCGACACGAAGGGCATGATGATGTCGTTCACCATCGCGGTGACGATCTTGCCGAACGCCGCGCCGATGATGACACCGATCGCCAGGTCGACCACGTTGCCCTTGAAGGCGAACTCGCGGAACTCTTTCAGCATGGGCACTGCTCCTCTCGAAGCGCTACGACGATGTGGATCGGGTTGTAGCCCAGAGCAGATGACCGGGAGGCAAATTCAGATGGCGCCACGCTCCTTCGACGTGATCGTGTTCGGCGCGACGGGCTTCACCGGAGGGCTGGTGGCGGAGTACCTCGCGCGGCAGACCGGCGTGCGCTGGGCGATCGCCGGCCGCGATCGAGCAAGGCTCGAGGCGGTGCGGGCGCGGCTGAAGCTGGAGCTGCCGATCGTGATCGCGGACGCGCGCGACGGCGCTTCGCTGCGCGCGCTGGCGGCGCAGACGAAGGTGGTCGCGACCACCGCCGGCCCGTTCGCGCTGCACGGTGACGAGCTGGTCGCGGCCTGCGTGGAGCAGGGCACGCACTACTGCGATCTGAGCGGCGAGATGCAGTGGATTGCACGTATGATCGCGCGCCACCACGAGGCCGCGCAGCGCACCGGCGCGCGCATCGTGAACGCCTGCGGCTACGACTCGCTGCCCTCGGACCTCGGCGTGTTCGTGTTGCAGCAGCACGCGCTGAGCACGCTAGGGCAACCCGCGACCGAGATCGCGGCCCTGGCCTACGCGCGCGGTCCGAACCTCAGCGGCGGGACCTTTGCCAGCATGTTCAACATCGCAGAGGAAGCCGGGCGCGACAAGAAGGTACGCCGGCTGCTGTTCGATCCGCACGGCCTGGCCGCGGACCCGAAGGCGCTGACCGGCAGCAAGGCCGAGCAGCACGGCGTGGGCTACGTGGAGGGTGTGTTCACGGCGCCGTTCCTGATGGGACCGGGCAACGTGCGCATCGTGCACCGCAGCAACTCGCTGCTCGACTACCGCTATGGCCGCGATTTCGTCTACGACGAGGCGATGCCGACCGGCAAGGGCGTGGGCGGCGCGCTCGCCGCGGGGGCGCTGACCGCGCTCCTCAGCACGCTGATGGTCGGTGTCGGCCTGCCGCCCGTGCGCGCGCTGCTCAAGCGTGTGGTGCCCAAGCCCGGCACGGGGCCGAGCGAGAAGGCGCGCCAGGGCAGCTCGTTCTCGCACGAGCTGTACGGCGTGGTCGGCGGCAAGCACGTGCGCGCGCGCTTCGCCGCCAAGGGCGACCCGGGCTACGGCGAGACCGCCAAGATGATCGGCGAGTCGGCGCTGACGCTCGCGTTCGACGAGCTTCCGTCCGGCGGCGGCGTGCTGACCGGTGCCTCCGCGATGGGCGACGCGCTCGTCGCGCGCTTGCGCAAGGCGGGCTTCACGATCGAAGCCTGGATCGAGGGCTAGCGCGGCTCGCCGGTCGCGCGCGCGAGGCGGGCGAGGGCGATGCGCGAGTCGATCGCCGCGTTCACGAAGTCGAGCCGCGCCTGCGTGAGCGCGAGGTCGGCCGCGAGCAGGTCGATCTGCACGCCCGCGCCCACGCGGTAGGTCGCCAGCCGCACGCGGTAGGTCTCCTCGGCCGCCCCCCGCTGCGACTCGGACGCGCGCGCCGCGGCGTCGGCCGCCTTGTAGTCCTCGAACGCCTGCACCACCTCGATCCGCACCGCATCCTCGAGCGCAGCGACATCGGCGAGCACCTTCTCGGTCTCCGCCTCGTACTTCTTGTTGCGCTGGTAGCCGACCAGCGCCTGGTTTGGCGTCCAGGTCAGCGAGGCGCCGACCTGCCAGGTGGTCTTGAACTCTTCCACGATCGGGATGTAGCGAGGGTTGGGGTTGGCGTAGAGCACCGTGCCGTCGACCGACACCGTGGGCAGCGCGCCGTTGCGCTCGGCGATGCGCTGGTGGCCGTTCGCCTCGGCCAGCTTGCGCAGCGCGCGCAGCTCCGGGCGATGGTCGAGCCCGCGCGTGAGCAGGGTGTCGACATCCTCCTTGGGGGCCTCGGGCAGCTCCGTGACCGGCTCCTTGATGCCGACCACCTCCTGGGTCTTCACGCCGCTGTAGGTGGCCAGCGTGTTGCGCGAGATCGCGACCGCGCCCCGGCCGCGCGCCAGTGCGCTGCGCATCGACTCCACGCGCGCAGTGGCCGTCATCAGGTCCACCGGCGCCGCGGTGCCGGCGTCGACGAACAGCTTCGCCTGCTGCGCCTGCGCCTCGGCCTGCTTGAGCGCCTGCTCCGCGACCAGCATCGTGGCCAGCGCGCGCGCGTGCGCATAGAAAGCCTCACGCGCGGTAAGGTCCACGGTGGCGCGCTTGGTCTCGACCTCGATCTCGCGCGCCTCGGCGATGTTCTTCGCTGCGCTGTGCTGCGGCCACACGCGCAGGAAGATGTCGCTCACCGGGTAGCGCGCCGTGGCGGAGAACTGGTAGTTGTGGGGCGGCTGGGTGAAGCGGGTGCCGCCGCCGCCGCCGCTGCCGAACAGCGCACTGGCGATCGCGAGTGCGGTCGCCTGCTGGTCGGGGTTGAGGCCTGCGAGCGCGTTGGGGTCGAACGAGCCGAAGCTCGTGTTGACCTGGCTGTAGCGAATGTATCCGGCCTGGCCTTGCACGGTCGGCAGGAACGCGGACCACTGCACTTCGCTGTCCCAGTGCGCGCTCTCCGCCGCCGCCTGCGCGCTCGTGATCTGGGGCGAACGCGCGCGCGCACGCTGGCCGGCTTCCTCCGACGTGAACGCGCGCGTGTCGGTCGAGATCAGCGCCGCCTGCAGGTCGAAGCTCTCGGGAGAGCTCTCTGTCGCAGGTGCGGCCTCTTGCGCGAGTGCGCTCGGGGAACAGAGCTGCGAAGCCAACCAAAGGAAGTGTCGAGCCTTCATGCGTGCCTCTCGAATGCGCGTTAGACCACCGCGGACGCGCTACGTTCCCGCGGCGCGCGCGGAGCATGACCTCTCGCTCGCCGTGGCTCAACGCTCGAGATGGGTGTCAGGAGCTCCCGCTCTTGAGCCGGCCGCGGCGCTTGCGCGGCAGCGTCTTGCTGGCCGGCTCGGGTAGCTCGGGCAGCGCCATCATGCTCGCCAGCTCTTCGAGCCGGTTGAGCTGCGCCGTCAGGTAGATCGGCGACACCTTGCGCATGCGCTCCAGCAGGTCGCTCGCGATGCGCAGCGGGTTGTACGGACCGGCGTCCTGCGGCACCACGTCCACCGCGCGCGCGAGCGCGAATGACGCCACCATCTCGGCCAGCGAGTCCTCGTACTCGTGTGCGTCGGGCTTGCGCAGCGGCGTGGCCGGTGGCGGCAGCCCGCCCAGCTTGCGCAACGCGCGGCGCACGGTGCCGAGGTCGCCGCGCTCGAACGCTGCGCGCAGCTTGCTCTGCGCGCCGTGCGTGCGCTCGGCGCTGTCCAGCAACCGCGAGGTGTCGATGCGGGCCTTGTCGAAGCGCTCCGTGAGCCGCTCCGCGTGCACCTGGGCGCGCCTGGCCAGCAGCGCCCGCGCCTTGTCCTCCAGCGCCTCGCCCCGTGTGATCAGCGCGCGCACGCAGTCGCAGCTGGCGGAATCGAACGCGCGGGCTCCGCGCGCCTCGAGCGCATCGAGCACCCGCTCGACGTCCGCCAGCTCCACCTTCAGCCCGCTCCGCCCGAGATCGCGAGCTTGCGCGGGCGCGGCACGGGCGCCATCTCGACGCGGCGGTTCTTGGCGCGGTTCAGCTCGGTGTCGTTGGGCACCACCGGATGGTTTTGCCCGAAGCCCGCCGCGAACAGCGACGCGGGCGCCACGCCGGCGTCGATCA
>DASUME010000068.1:0-3226 GCA_036277895.1 Polyangiales bacterium | reverse complement strand
AAGCGCGCCGCCCGCAGCCCGATCATCATGCTCGGCGCGTTCATCGCCGACACCGGCGTGAACGGCGTCACCGAGGCGTCCGCGACGCGTAGCCCCTGTACACCGCGCACGCGCAGCTCCGTGTCCACCACCGCGTCCGCGTCCTCGCCCATGCGGCAGGTGCCCGCGTAGTGGAAGGTGGTCATCGCGTTGTGCTCGATGAACGTGGCCAGCGCGGAGTCACTCTCCACCATGGCCGGCGGCAGCACCGCCAAGTTGCCGAACACCTTGAGCGCATTGCCGCCCGCGATCTTGCGCGCGAGCCGGACGCCCTTGACCATCGTCTCCATGTCCTCCGGGTGCCGGAAGTAGGCCGGGTCGATGATGGCTTGCTGCGTCGGATCGTGGGAGCCGAGCGTCAGCGAGCCGCGGCTCTTCGGCTTTCCGAGGATGGTCACGCAGCCCCAGGTGCGCTCGATCACGCGCTGCACGGGCGAGAGCGCCGTGGCGAACGAGATGCCGCCACGAAGCAGCGACTTCGCCTTCGGCCCGTAGAGGAAGCCGGGCAGCTTTGGCGGCACCATACGCATCGCCGCTTCGCGCAGCGAGGAGCGCGCCGGGTACATCACGTAGCAGGTGTCGCTCTGCCCCTCGGGCAAGTCACTCGCGGGGTTCGCGCGGTGGAACCCGTACAGCTGCGGATAGAACGCGTCGACCGGCTGGCGGCCCACGAAGAAGAACGTGACGTTCGGGTGGTCGTGCAGGTTCTGTCCCACGGACGCGATGTCGCGCACGAGCTCGACGCCAAACGTGCGCGAGACGCCCGCCGGGCCGACGCCGCTGAGCATCAGCAGCTTGGGCGTCTCCAGCGCACCCGCGCACAGCACGACCTCGCGCTCCGCCCTCACGATCCTGCGCCGGCCGCCCTGCTCGATCTCGACCCCGACCGCGCGCGTGCCCTCGAACACCACGCGCCGCGTGACGGTGCGCGTGAAGATCTGCAAGTTGGGCCGCTGCGGCTCGCGCACGAACGCGACGTAGGAGCTGCGGCGGCGATCGCCTTCGTAGTTCATCGGCTGGTAGCCGATCACGCCCGAGAGGTCGCCATCGTGCAGGCTGCTGCGCCGAAAGCCCGCCTGCTCGGCGGAGTGCACGAACGCCTCGGTGAACTCCGTGGGCGCGCGCGGACGAATGCGCAGCACGCGCTCCACCGCCTCGAACGACGGCACCAGCTCGTCGTACGACCAGCCGCGCGGCCACGCTGCGTAGTCCTCGCGCGAGCCGCGCGTGTAGACCATGCCGTTGATCGCGCCGCTGCCGCCGAGGCCCTTGCCGGAGGCCAGGAACAGGCGCTGGCTGCCGCACTCGCGCTGCGGCTGGCTGAAGCGCTCCAGCACCAGCTCGTCGTTGGCGAAGGCGTCCTTGTAGCCGTCGGCCGAGAGCGTCTCCGGATGATCGTCGGCGCGGTCGCCGAGCTCGATCAGCGCGATCGAGAGCTTGGGATCACGCGCGAGCTCGCCGGCGACCACCGAGCCCGACGAGCCGCCGCCCACGACGATGTAGTCGAAGCGCTCTTCGCTCATTTGAGCAGCGCCTTCACCAGCGCGGTCGCCGCGTTCACGCGACCGCCCAGCGTGCGCGCGTAGAGCACGCGGATCACCTCGCGCGCGACCGCGACGCCGTTCTCGCCGATCGGGAACACCTTGGCCGGCAGGTGCAGCGGCAGCGCGTCGTCGAGCACCGCCTTCGGGTTGGTGCAGCCGCGCAGGCCTTCGCGCCCGTTCAAGCGACCGAACCCGGAGCCGCGCACGCCGCCGAACGGCAGCTCGCTGGCCATGTACGTGAGCCCGAAGTCGTTGATCGAGACCTGGCCGACGTCGAGCTGCTCGCTCATGCGCCGCGCGCGCTGCGGGTCCTTCGTCACGACGGTGGCGCCGAGGCCGTAGGGCGTGCCGTTGGCGACCTCGAGCGCATGTGCCTCGTCGCGCACGCGCATCAGCAGCATCACCGGGCCGAACGTCTCCTCGGAGGCGATGCGCATCTCCGGCGTCACGTCGCCGAGCACCGTGGGCTGAAAGAACTGGCCCTGCTCACTGAGGATGCGCTTGCCGCCCGCGAGCAGCTTCGCGCCGCTCGCGATGGCGTCGTTCACCAGCTCTTCGATCAGCGAGAGCTGCAGCGGCGACACGATCGCGCCGACATCGACGGTGGCATTCCCAAGCGGATTGCCCTGACGCAGCTTCGTTGCCTCTTCGCTGACGCGCGCGGCGAACGCGTCGTACACGCGCTCGAACACCAGCGTACGCTCGCTGGCGAGGCAGTTCTGGCCGCAGTTCAGGAACGAGCCGGTCAGCGCCGAGTGCACCGCCTGCTCCAGGTGCGCGTCGTCGCAGACGATCAGCGGGTCCTTGCCGCCGAGCTCCAGGATCACCGGCGTCAGCGTCTTCGCCGCCTCGGCGAGCACACGCTTGCCGTTGGGCATCGAGCCCGTGAACACCACCTTGTCGACCTGGCCGATCAGCGCGGCGCCGGTGGCGGCGTAGCCGTCGATCACCTGCACCAGCTCCACCGGATACCCCGCGGACTTGAGCGCCGCGTCGAAGATCTTCTGGAACGACGCCGACGACCAGGCCACCCACTCGCTGGCCTTGATCACCACCGCGTTGCCCGCCATCAGCGCGGGCAGCGTCGGACCGAGCACGTTCTGCAGCGGGTAATTCCAGGGCGCGATGATGCCGATCACGCCGATCGGCACGTAGTCGATGCGCGCCTTCTTGTGCGGGAACACGCCGGCCGGCACGACCTCGGACGCGAGGTAACGCTCGCCGTGGGCGGCCGTCCAGCGCGCCTTCTCCACCGTCGGCCAGATCTCGCCGACCATCGCGTTGTGCCGCGTCTTGCCCGAGTCGCGCACGATCACGTCGACCAGCTCGTCGGCGTGCTGGAGCAGGTAGTCCTGGATCAGGCCGAGCACCTTGGCGCGCTCGGCGAACGGCGTCTTCGCCCACACCTTCTGCGCCTTGCGTGCCGCCGCCACGCGCGTGACGACCTCGTCCGGCGACACCACCTTCACGTCGCCCAGCGGCGCGAGCGTGGCCGGCTCGTAGCAGGAGATCAGGCCACGCTCCTGCTGCTTCTTCTGCGTCTCCACCGCCTCAAGCATCTGCATTCTCCGCGCGCGCCGGCTTCTTCTTGATCTGCTTCACGTCGCGCGTGGCGAGGTACTCCTCCCACTTGCGCACGGTCA
>DASUME010000067.1:0-3569 GCA_036277895.1 Polyangiales bacterium | reverse complement strand
TGCCGGAGCCGTTGGGGCCCGTGATCAACACCGGCGCCTCCGAAGGAGCGACCTTCACCGCGAGCTGGACCAGCTCCTGCAGCGCGTCGCTCGCGAACACCATGCCGCACAGCTCGTGACGATCGAGCGCACGGCGCGCGCGCTGCCGGCAGGAGCGGATGCGCGTGTTCTCGCTGGCCAACTCGCGCAGGCGCAGCAGGTTCTTGACCGTGTTGAGCAGCTTGTCGTCGTTCCACGGCTTCTGGAAGTAGTCGCTCGCGCCCTCGCGCACCATCTCGACCGCGCCTTCGAGCGACGTCCAGGCGGTCATCAACAACACCGGCAGCTCCGGGTCGAGCGCGTGGATCGCGCGGAACAGCTCCATGCCGCCGCGACCGCTGGTCTGGCCCTCCGCGAAGTTCATGTCCTGGATCACCAGGCCGATGTCCTCGCTGCGGATCAGCGCCAGCGCTTCCTCGGGCGAAGCCGCCGTGACGGCTCCGTACCCATGCACCTCGAAGAACATCTCGAGCGCGTCGCGGATGGCGTGTTGGTCGTCGACGATCAGGATCTGCATGGTGGGCTCAGTGGGTGACTTCGAAGACGCACTTGTAGCTGAGCTCGGTGGCCACGGGAGTGCCCGTGGCGTCGAGCGGCGCGCTCCAGCGCGAGCCGGCCAGCGTACGCTGACAAGCCTTGCCGAACTCGGGCGCGCTCGCCACCAGGACGTGCGTGGCCGCGACCTCGCCGCTGGGCAGGATGCGCGCGCGCACCACGGCTTCGCCCGAGAGCCCGAGATCGTGCGCACTCTTGGGATAGTTCGCAGCCAAAGCGTCGTCCAGTGAGGGCGCGCGGGGGGCGCGGGACAGGCTGCCCAGCGAGACCAGGTCGGCCCCCTGCGCGGCGCCCTTGCCGTCGCCGTGTGGGTTGGTGCCGTGCCGCGAGCCGGCGTGGGCCGCACCCAGCGGGCCGTTCATGTGCTCGCCGCTGCCTGCGATCTGCGCGAAGCCGCCGCTCGGGCTGGTGAGCGTGACGCCGGTGAAGTCGAGCGCGGGCGCGGGTTCTTGCGGTACTTCCTTGGCGATGGGCTTCGCCTTGCGCGGGGCGCGTTGCTGCGCGACCGCCGGCTTGCTGAGGGGGGCCGCCGCGCGTTCAGGCGCGGCGCCGGGCGCCATCTCCGGCTCGGGCTCCGCGACGACCGGCGCGGGCCTGGGCAGCTCGCGCACCGTCACGCGAACCGGCTCTCGGTGCACCGGCGCGACGGCGTGTGCGCCACCTTCCATGCCCCAGGCGAGCAGCCCGTGCAGCGCCAGCGACACCACCGCGATGGCGGTCATGCTGGGGGATGAGTCCGACTGGTCCATGAGCTCTCCGTGCCTTTCGTTCGTGGTGGCGTTCAGGGCGCGACGTCTTCGGGCTGCACGTTGATCGCGAAGTTCACGATCTGCTCGCGGCGCAGCAGGTCGATCACGCGCACCACGTGCCCGTGGTCGGTGGTGCTGTCGGCGGCGATCACGGCCTGCGTGTCCGCGTTGGCCTCGTGTGCGTCGTGGAAGCGGGCGCGCAGCGCGGTCGCGTCGATCGGAGCCGTATCCAGGAACGTGTTTCCTTGTGCATCGATCGAGACGGTCAGGGTGGTGGCGGTGGACTCACCGGTCGCGCCGCGCGGCAGGTTCATCGGGATGCTCTGCGAGGCGACGTAGCTGGCGGTGATCATCAAGATCACGAGCAGGACGAGCGTGACATCGACGAGGGGCGTGACGTTGATCGCGGTCATCAGCTCGTCGCCATCGTTCATTTGGGCAGCCATGGTGTTCTCCTTCGAACCGTGAGATGTTTAGACGCGTTCGCTGCTGAGCTGGGCGACGAGCTCGCGGGCCAGGGCGTCCGCGTTGCTGAGGCGCGCCTTGATCACACGCTGGAAGGCGTTGAAGGCGGCCACTGCGGGGATCGCGACCAGGATGCCGATCGCGGTCGCGATCAGCGCCTCGCCGACCTCGCTCATCAGGCTCGCGCTGACCTTGCCCGAGCTCGCCTCCAGCGCCGCGAACGAGCGCACGATGCCGATCACGGTGCCGAGCAAGCCGACGAACGGCGCGTTGGAGCCGACGGTGCCGAGGAACGCGAGCCGCCTCTCCATCGCGAGCCGCGCCAGCGTGCTCGCGCCCGACATGCGCTGCTCGGCGGTGGACGCACCGTCCTGCACCACCTCGAGGCCGGCCTTGAGCACGCGCGCCTCGTACGAGCGCGACCTCGCGATCAGCACGCTCGCGCTGTGAAAGTCGCGGGCGAACAGGTGCGGCAGGATCGCGTTGCGCAAGCGCTGGATGTCGTCGCTCGAGCGCACGAGCACGATCGTGCGCTCGACCATCACGGCCACGCTGGCGACCGAGAGCGCGATCAGCAGCCACATGATCCAGCCGGCGCCGAGGTGGGTGAGCGAGCTGAGCTGGGCGGTGACGTCGAAGTTCATGATCAGATCTCCTTGGGTGGGGTTGCAGTGGGGGCTGGAGCAATCGGAGTGCCAGAGTTCAGAAGCGCGAAACTACCTGCGTATTTCAAGTGCGGCGCGCGTCCGGACGCGCTGGAGCGGCGACCGCGGACAGCTGTCCGGAGGACGGCCGGACAGTGCACAGCGCACGCTCGAGCACGGACAGACCGCCGCGCGAGTCGCGCACCACCACCAGCAAGCGCACGCCTAGATCCGCCGTGTCGCGCAGACGCTTGGGCGCCGTCCACTTGATGTCCACGGTCGGGCGCTCGCGGTCGTCGTTGGACTCGACGAAGGAGAACTGACGCTCCAGCTCGCCCGCGCTGACGAACGTCGACAGCTGCAGCTCCTCGTAGATCGCCTCCATGTCGGCGCCGACGTAGAGCTCGCGCGCGTCCGGTCCGAGCGTGATGCTGATTTTGTGCTCCTTCTCGTCGGCGTTGACCTGCGGCAGCTCCGGTTGCGCACGGCAGCCTCGAACGAGGGCTTCGCCTTCGAACCAGTCCTTGCCGTCGAGCTTGAAGCGCGTCTGCTGCAGGCTCGGCTGCAGGTTGTCTTCGTCGAGGCTGCGCGCGAGCGCGAGCTCGTACACCAGGGGCGTGCCATCGATCACGCCGCTGACGTGAAGCGAGCTCGCGTCACCGAGTGCACTCTCCGCGGGCACCACGACCTGCAGGGTGGGGGTGGTGCCCGTGCCTTCCGAACGCGCGAGCACGCTCTCGGGGCAAGGAGCGTTGGTCAAGGGGGCTGGCAAGCAGACCGCGAGTGACCAGCTGACCACGGGGTCCTTCTCGACCCCTTCGATCACGAACACCACGTTCGCGGTCTCTCCGGGGTGCGGCGTCGAGCGCTCGGCGTCGCCTTCGACCTCGACCTTGGCGCCGAGCACGCGTGTGTCCTTGATCAGCGAGCCCGGATCGAACTCCGGAACGCAGGCGGCGAGGGGCAACAAGGCGAGGGCAATGAGCTTGTTCATGACATTCTCCAGTGGATCGGGTGAGTAAGGTTCAAAGCTCGCCGCGTAGGCCGATGCTCGGGATGATCGGGACTCCCGGGGCCTCCTTGCGTCGCGCGTAGTCGAAGCTGTAGACGTAGCCCT
>DASUME010000066.1:0-9164 GCA_036277895.1 Polyangiales bacterium | reverse complement strand
ACCGCCGCGAACACGGGTCGCTGGATGAAGAACCGGGGGCCCATCAGGTCGCTCCCCCCGGCGCGGTGACGAGATCGTGGGCCTTCACGGGGGTCCCCGGGCGGATCTTGATCACGCCTTCGACGATCACGCGGTCGCCGTCGCTCAGGCCCTTCTCGACCATCCACCCGCCGTCGACCTCACGTCCGAGCGTCACCGGTCGAATCTCGGCCTTGTCGCCGGCGCCGACCACGTAGGCGAAGCGGCCCTGCACGGTCTGCAGCAAGGCCTTGTCCGGCACCACGATGCTGCCGGGCTTCTTCGCGCCGCCCAGCGAGATGCGCACGAAGTCTCCGGGGATGAGCTTCGCGCTCGGGTTGGGGAAGATGGCGCGCGCGCGCACCGTGCCGGTGGTGCGGTCGACCCCGCTCTCGACGAAGTCGACGAACCCCGACGGCTCGTACGTCTCACCGTTGCTGAAGGTGACCCGGGCCGGCAGGTGCGCGGCGCGCAGATCGGACTGCCCGATCAGGCGGCGCACCTCGGCCAGCTCCTCGGTGCCGAAGGCGAACTCCACGAACACCGTGTCGATGGTGCGCACGCGGGTGAGCAGGGTCCCGACCGAGACCAGGCTGCCCTTCGGGAGCGCCTCGACGCTGGTGACGCCGGAGATGGGCGCGAACACGGTCGTGTACCCGAGCGCGAGCTTCGAGCCGTTCAGCGCGGCCTCCGCCGCGGACACCCCGGCCTTGGCCTTGGCCAGGTTCGAGGCCGCATCGTCGCGCCGCTTGGAGGTGACGGTTCCGGTCTCGAACAGCGTTCGCGCCAGCTTGTCGTCGCTCGCGGCCTGCTCGTACGTGGCCCGTTGCTGCTCGAGCTGGGCGTCGGCGCGCGCACGCTCCGAGGCGTAGGTCGCGGGGTCGATCCGGAACAGCAGCTCGCCGGCCCGCACGGCACTGCCCTCGGTGTAGTGCCGGTCCACCAGGGCGCCCGCGACGCGGGCGCGGACCTCCACGTCGCGGAAGGCGGCCACGCGTCCCACGTAACGGAGCGACAACGCGGCGTCCCGGGGATGGAGCGTGGTGACCGTGACCTCGACCGGAGGGGGCGCGGCAGGCGCCGCCGGCGACGCGGACGAAACACTGCAACCTGCAGTAAACGCAGAACAAATTGCGAACGACACGGCGAGGCGAAGCATGCTCTACTCCAGCGATCTCGAACCCTGCTAAACATACATACATGAATGGATGTTTGTGAGACGCACCAAAGCAGATGCGCTGGAGACGCGCCAGCAGATTCTCCTGGCCGCGGAGGAGTTGTTCCTGCGGGAGGGCGTTACGAATTCCACGCTCGAAAAGATCGCCGCCGCCGCCAACGTCACGCGTGGCGCCATCTACTGGCACTTCAAGGACAAGTACGTGCTGTTCGAGGCGCTCTACGAGTGCGCGGAGCTACCGCAGGCCGAGATCGCCGCGCGTGACCTCGACCGCGAAGGCGCGCATCCGCTGGCCGTGCTCGAGAGTTGTGTGATCGACTGCATCCGCACGGTCGCATCCGACCCCCGCCGGCAGCGCATCTGCACCATCGTGCTGGGGCGCTGCGAGTACATCGGTCCGCTGCAGCAGGTCCTGGGCCGGATCCGTGAGTCCTCCGAGCGCATGCATCGGACCTTCCTGCGCGGCTTTCAGATGGCGAGGGAGCAGCAGAGCCTCGATACCAAGTGGACGCCCGACGACGCCGCGCGGGTGCTCAACTGCCTGACCGTGGGCATCTTCGGCGAGTGGCTCGGCTGGGACGAGCCGTCGGGCTCCCCCGCCGACTACGAGCGTATGGTCCGCGAGCTGTTCACGACCTTCCACGCGGCGCGGTGATCAGAGCGCCGTGCGAGATCCGATCATGGCGCCAGCGCGCGTCGGCGACGCGTAGAGGCCGTTGGTGCGCGCGTGCAGCCACGGGATCGTGATGCCGAGCGCGCTGCCCACGGCGCTCCGCATCAGCGCTCGAGGTAGCCGAACGTGCCCTGCTGGAGCGCCTCGCTGGCGGCGCTGCGCGCCGCGGCCATCGCGGTTCGATAGAGCGAGGCCGCCAGGCTGATCCGGCGCACGCCCGCCTCGCGCAGCTCGTCCGCGCTGAACGACTTGCCGCGCAGCGCCACCATGAAGTTCACCGGCTTTCGCACGGCGGCACAGACCGCGCGCACGGCTGCGAGGTCGGGCAGGCCAGGTGCAAACAGCACGTCGGCGCCCGCGCGCTCGTAGGCCTGCAGGCGGCGGATGGTGTCGTCGAGGTCCGGGTTACCACGGAGGAAGTTCTCGCAGCGCGCGGTGAGCACGAACGGCACGCTCAGCGAGCGCACCGCCTCGGCCGCGGCCTGCACGCGATCGATCGCGCGCTCGAACGGAAACAGCGGCTGCTCGGGGTTGCCGGTGGCGTCCTCGATCGAACCGCCCACCAGCCCCACCTTCGACGCCAGCCGGATGGTGTCCATCACGTCCGAGGGCGTCTCGCCGAAGCCGTGCTCCAGGTCCGCGGACACCGGCAAGTCGCTGCCCGCGATCACCGCGGCCGCTTGCGCCAGCGATTGCTCGCGCGTGATCCTTCCGTCCGCACGACCGAGCACACCCGCGGCGGCGTAGCTCGAGGTCGCGAGCGCCGGGAAGCCCAGCTCGGAGAACATCTTCGCGGAGCCCGCGTCCCACGCGTTCGCGATCACGAACGTGGGCCCGGCGTGGAGGCGCAGGAACAGCTCCCCCTTCTCGTCTTGCGTCGGCATGGCCGAGCCATAGGTCACGGCAAGGCGCTGCGCACGTCCTCGCAGTCACTGTCGGCCGGCAGGCGCTTCAGCTGCCAGCGCGAGGCCCCAGCGGTCCACGTGGGCAAGCTGCGCTGCAGCACCGCCGTCTGATCGTCGAGGCACTCGCTGCCGGTATCCAACCTGCAGCCGAGCACGCGCGACTGCAGCGCCACGCGGCTCGCCGTGCCGCTGGCTTCGCCGCAGCCATCGAGGTTCCCACTCAGCTGCGTGTTCAGCCGGAGCGCGACGAACAGCTCGGTCACGGCCACCGAGTTGGCCCAGTTGAAGCCCATCGGCGCCGACAAGCGCAGCGGCTCCTCGAGCGTGAAGCCCAGGCCAGGGCGCCCGTCGCCGTCGTCGTCGCGCAGCAACGGCGCGGGCACCGGGTCGGCGGCCGCGGGCCACTCCTCGCCGGCCGGCGAGGCGACGCCGAGCTGCGCAGGGAGGATGCTCGTGCTGACGGCGCAGCCGGGTCGATCGCAGGTGGTGGATACGTTCGCGGTCCAGCGCGTCTCCACCGCATCCCAGGTCGCCTCGGCGATACTGCCACGCACGGTGACGCCCGAGGTCGAACGCACCGGCGGCAGGCTCGCGCCGCACGGGCGCAGCGTCACCACGCCGTCCCGCGCATCCGCCAGCGCCAGCAGCGACATCGTGCCCTGTCCGGCGGTCGCCGAGGGCGTCCAGCCGACGTACAGGGTCCCCGGCTCGGGCGTCCAGCTGACCTCGATGTCGAGCCGCAGCGCCTGCAGGCCGGTCAACGCACAATCCACTTCGGGCGGGGCGACGGCGCTGTCGGGGCGGTCCGGCGTCGGCAAGACACGCGCATCGTCACGGCCCGTCGGCTTCGGTGCTTCGTCCTCGGTCTCGTCGTCGCGAGGCGAGCTGGGCGTCTCGGCTGGCTGCTCGACCGAGAGGCGTTGACCCAGCCCGTCGCGCGAGACCGCACACGCGGACAAGCCGACCACGGCGAGCACGAACAGCGTATCTCTGGTCAGCATCACCAGGATCTATGGCCGGACCCGCGGCGTTTTTACGGGTTCGTGTCGACCGTTCGACCCTTGATGTAGGCAGTCAGACCACGCGGGACGCCTCGCGCGCGCTCTGCTTCTGCTTGTAGAAGCTCTTGGTGGCGACGTAGAGCAGCTTGTCGAACTGCGCGTAGACCACGCCGCCCCGGTCCCGATACTGGACCGTCCACGAGAACTCCGTCTCGCCACGCTCGGCGACCTCGCTCTTCACGGCCTGCAGCATCGCGGGCGTGATCTCGAAGTCCGCGCCGACCGTCGAGGTGGCCGGGCGCTTGAAGCGAATCGTGCAGCCCTTGTCCCAGACCACGAAGTCCTTGCCGAGGATCTGCATCAGCATGAGCATGAAGAACGGATCGGTCGATGCGTACAGGCTGCCGCCGTAGATGGTGCCGACGATGTTGCGCGTTCGCCAGCTCAGCGGCAGCTCCACGCGCAGCTTGCTGAAGTCGTCGGCCAGGT
This sequence comes from Polyangiales bacterium, assembly GCA_036277895.1. Taxonomy (GTDB): domain Bacteria; phylum Myxococcota_A; class Polyangia; order Polyangiales; family DASUME01; genus DASUME01. Next base: position 4,901 of record DASUME010000066.1, on the reverse strand, counting down.
ACGTGACGCGCCCGCCGCCGCTGAAGATGCACGGCCACACGTTGAGCAACAACCGCGTCCACTGTGTACGTAGCTTCATCGTTCACTCCGCCGCCACGGCGAGCGTCAGCGGTTCGTGCTGCACGCGCGGCTCGACCTCGGGCGCGAGCAGCTTGTAGAGCACAGGCGTCACCACGCGCGTGAGGATGGTCGAGCTGATCAAGCCGCCCAGGATCACCAGCGCCAGCGGCGAGTAGAGCGCGGACTGCTCCAACACCAGCGGCACCAGGCCACCGATCGCGGTCAGGGTCGTCAGCAAGATCGGCACGAAGCGCACCTCGCCCGCGCGAATGATCGCGGCGTCGATGCTCAGTCCGTCTTCGCGCAGCTCGTTGGTGAAGTCGACCAGCAGGATCGAGTTCTTCACCTCGACGCCCATCAGCGCGACGAAGCCCACGGTGGCGGTGAACGACAGCGTGTAGCCGCTGAAGTACAGCGCGGCCAGACCGCCGATCACGCCGAGCGGGATCACCGAGGCCACGATCAGCGTGCTGCGGAAGGTGCGAAACTCCAGCACCAGGATCGCGAGGATGCCGCCGAATGCGATCATGATCGCGGTGCCGAGCCCGCCGAAGCTCTCCTTGCGGCTCTCCACCTCGCCGGCGGCCACGATGCGCACGCCCTCGGGCAGCTCCGTCTGCTGCAGCTTGGCGAGGATCTCGGTGGTCAGCCGATCCGTGTTGAAGCCGTCTTGCGGGTGCGCGGTGACGCTCACGGTGCGCTCGCGGTTGTAGTGGCGGATGGTGCTCGGCGAGGGCTCCAGCTCCACGCCCGACACCATCGCCAGCGGCAGCGCGCCCTGCGCGGTGGGCACGTAGAGATCGTCCAGCGCATCGAGCGTGGGGCGATGCCCGCTGCCCTGGTACGGCAGGCTGGCGCGGATCGGGTACGCCTCCTCCGCGGCGTCCTCGCGGTAGCTGCCCACCACGATGCCGCCCACGGCCAGGCGCACCGCGCGGTCGACGTCCGGCAAGCGCACGCCGAGCACGCCCGCCTTGTCGCGGTCGACCTGCAGCTTGAAGTCCACGCGCTGGTCCCGCGACGGGTTGCGCACGTCGCGCGTGCCGGGGATCGCGCGCATCACGTCCTCCACCTGCGTGGCGGCCTGCGCGAGCGCCTCGGTGTCGTCGCCCAGCAGGCGCATCGCGATCGGAGCATCGAGCGGCGGCCCGTTCGCGAACTCGACGAGCTCGATCTTGGTGCCCGCGTACTGCGCGAGCTCCTTGCGCAGCGCGCGGTAGAGCTCCCCGCGCTCCTTGGCGGAGTCGACCTTCGCCTCGGCGAACACGTCCGCCACGTTGGGCTTCTGGTTCTTGGGCGCGATGTTGTAGAAGATCTGCGGATGGTCCTTGCCCACGCTGGCGGCCACGCGGCTGACCTCGGGGTGCGCGCGCAGCACGCCCTCGACGAAGCGCGCTGCGCGATCGGTCTCCCCGAGCGAAGCGCCTTCTTCGGCCTCGATGTGCACCAGGAACTGCGGCGTGCCGGCCTTCGGGAACAGGCTGAAGCCGATGCGCGGGATCAGCGCGATGCTGCCCGCGAACAGCCCTGCGGCGACCAGCAGCGTGACGATCGGGTACTTGAGCGCGCGCGAGAGCAGCGGCCGGTACGAGGCCTCGATCAGGTGCGTCATCACGCGGAACACCGCGTTGCCGTGCTCGCCCTCGCGCTTGAGCAGCACGCTGGCCAGGAACGGCACCACGGTCAGCGACACGAACAGCGACGCCGCGATCGTGTACACCAGCGCCACCGGCAGCGGCCGGATGAACTGCCCCGCGTTGCCGGGCAGCGCGAGCAGCGGCATGAACGCGAAGATCAAAGTCGCCGTGCAGCCGAGCACGCTGACCGTGATCTGCTTGGTCGCCTTGATCGCGGCCTCGCGCGGTGGCGCGCCTTCGCGCATGTGGCGCGCGATGTTCTCGACCACCACCACCGAGTCGTCGACCAGCAGCCCGAGCGCGATCACGAAGCCGACGATGCTCAGCTGGTTGAGCGTGAAGCCGGTGCCCTGCAGCAAGAACAGGCCGATCGCGAGGATGAGCGGGATGGAGATCATCACCACCATCGACGCACGCAGCCCGAGCGGCAACAGCGTCACCAGCACCAGCACGATCGCGAGCCCGAAGTCGCGCGCGAAGTTGCCGAGCCGATGGCTCACGTTCTCGGCCTGATCGAAGCCGTGCAAGAGCTGCATACCCGCGGGCAAGCCGCGCTCGAACTTGGTCACCTCTTCCTTGATCGCGCGCCGTACCGTGAACAGGTCGTTGTTGTCCTGCTGCGAGGCGGTGATCAGCACGGCACGCTGGCCGTCGAAGCGCGTGAGCTGTGCGGGGTCGGCGTCGACCAAATGCACCTCGGCCAGGTCGCGCACGCGCACCGCGCTCGCGCCCGACGAGCGCACCAGCGTGTCGCGCACCTCGTCCACCGACGCGTACTCGCCGCTGGTCTTGACGCTGAACTGCCTCGTGCCGCTCTCGACCGCGCCGGCCGGGATGTTCGCGCTGTCGGCGCTGATCGCGTTCAGCACCTCGGTGGGTGAGATGCCGAGCGCGATCAGTCGCGGCAGATCGAGCACCACGTTGATCTCCTGGCCCGGCAGGCCGTCGAGGTGCACGTCGCGCACGCCGGTCACGCTCTCGATGCGCCGCTTGAGTGCGCGCGCCTTGAGATCGAGCTCCCGGAACGATGCGCCCTCGGCCACCAGCGCCAGCTCCACGATGTTCACGTTGGCGGCGTTGATCTGCGTCACCTCGAGCCGGATCAGCTCGCTGGGCAAGCGCGGGCGGATCGCGGTCACTTCACGCTGGACCTCGTCCCGCTTGCGCTCGGCGTCCACGCCGGCGTGGAACTCGACCCACACCACCGCGAGGCCGTCGCCGATCTCGCTGCGCACACTCTTGATGTCTTCGAGCGCCTTGACCTCGATCTCGATCGGATCGACCACCAGCCGCTCCACGTCCTTGGGCGACGCACCGGGCAGCACGCCGACGACCAGAAAGGTCGGCAAGGGGAACGTGGGATCCTCGGCCTTCGGGATCGAGACCAGGGCGTTGTAGCCGAGCGCGCTCAGCGAGAGGAACAGCACCAGCGTGAACTGCCAGCGCTTGACGGCGAATTCGGCCAGCATGTCAGGGCACCCTGTTCTGCTCGAGCGCGGAAGGACCGCGCTCTACCACGCGCACGAGCGCGCCGTCGTGCAGCATGCTGGCTCCGCTCACCACCACCGTGGTGAGGCCCTCGTCGGCGGCGAGCAGCGCGTGATCCCCCGCGAGCCGCTGCAGCCGCACCGGCACCCGCTTGGCTTTCTCCCCCTCCACCACGTACACGCTCGCGCTCCGGCCGCGGCCCTCCACCAGCGCGGAGACAGGCACGCGCACGGCCTGCGTCTCCTGGTGCGCGATGCGCGCCTTGATGGTGAGGCCAGACGGCAAGCTGCGCGCGGCCGGATCGTCGACCGTGAGCTCGACCGGGAACGTGCCCACCCCGGGTGTGGCCGTGCTCGCGAGCTGCGTCACGTGCGCGCGCAGCGCTTGCTCCGGGCGCGCGTCGAGCGTGACCTCGGCTTGATCCCCGAGCTTGACCGCAAGGATGTCGCGGTCGGTCAGGTTCACGCGCGCCACTGGACCGCCGCCGGTGGTGCTCAGGTGAAACACCGGCCGCCCGGGTGCGACCACTTCACCCGCGCTGATCAGGCGCCGGTCGATCACCCCGTTCTCGGGTGCGATCAGCTTGCTGTGCAGCTCGTTGAAGCGTGCGCTCTCGACCGCGGCGCGCGCGAGCTCGAGGCCGGTGGCCGCGTTCTGCGCCTCGACCAGCGGCATCGAGCCACGCTCGTGCAGCCCCTTCACGCGCGCCTCGTCGCGCTCCGCCTTGTCGAGCGTCTGGCGCGCGCTGGTGAGCTGCGCCTGCAGCTCCGTGGCGTCGACGACGGCGAGCAGCTGGCCCTTGCGCACGCGCGCACCGGCTTCGACGAGCACCTGGCTGATCACCCCGCCCACCTTGAACGACAGATCGAGCTCGTGGCGTGCACCGAGCGTACCGGAGCCGCGCAGAGGCACATCCAGGGTGCCGCGCTCGACGGCCGCCAGGCGCACCGGGATCGAGGCCGTGCCGACTACCCGTTCGCTCGCGCGTGCTTCGGCGTTGCAGGCCGCAAGGGCGAGTGCGCCCATGATCAGGAGAGCTGGTCGTGACATGGCGTCCTCGTTTGGCGTGTTGACACTGTCTACCCAACGCCTTGACACTGTCAACGACAGCGGGGGTGGCGTTAGGTTCCCGCGCGCGCAAAACGGCTTTGCGCAGAGCGGCGTGGCCGATCACAAAAGGTTATCGTTCAGCACCCCGAGCGGAGGGCGCGTGACCTGGGTCGCAAGCTACGGCACCGACGACTGCAGCTACTACGAGCTGCGCTGCCTGGAGACGGGCGGCGCCTACTACTGCGAACAGGCGCCGTACTGGTGCGCCACCTTCCCGCGTGGGGAAGGCAGCCTGGCCGCGGCCTGGAGCCGCTGCACGCGGCGCTGCCTGCAGGAGTGCGACCGCGCGGAGTCGCTCGCCTATTGCCCCGCGAGCGTCGACGAGCGACCCGGCGCGTTCGCGCTCTACGGGGCCTCGTTCGTGTGCCACAGCGGCTGCTACACGAGCTGCCTGCTCTACGCCGCGGGTCGCAGGTGAGACGCGAGCCGCGGGTTGGTCTCGGCGAGCAGGCGCTGCTGCCACAGGACCAGGTCCGGGAACTCTCGCTCCAGCTCCGGGAAGGCCCAGACCTCGCGCAGCGCGGGCTGCGCCGGGCCGATCGCGTGCTTCATGCCCAGGGCGGTGGCCAGCGCGATGTCCGCGTACGAGAAGCTACCGAGCAGGTA
>DASUME010000065.1:0-12215 GCA_036277895.1 Polyangiales bacterium | reverse complement strand
TCCAGGGTGAAGAAGACCCGGAGCTCAACGCCGCGCAGCAGGAGCTCGTGACGCTGAACGGTCTGCGCACCATCAACGGCCTCAAGTCGGTGAACGGCCTGATGACCGTGAATGGTCTGACCACCAGGAACGGCCTCAAGTCGGTGAACGGCCTGAAGTCGATCAACGGCCTGCGCACGCTCAACGGCCTCAAGTCGGTCAACGGCCTCGACGTCGACTGCACCGGCAAGGTGGCGGGCGTGAGCTGTACCGGTGAGCCCGACGGCATGCTCAGCGACGGCACCGGCCTGATGTCCACGGCCGAAGGCGTGACCACGGCGTCGTACCTGGTGCGCTGCGCGCTCGCGGGCACCGACTCGATCCGGATCAAGGACTACACCGGCGCGCTGGTCACGCTCAAGGGCGAGGCCGGCCTCGCCCCCGAGTGGAAGGACGGCCAGTGTGAGGGCGCCTGCCAGGAGAAGATCAGCGCGTGCTTGATGGCGCTCACCAACGGCGACGGCGCGCACGTCGATGTCGAGCTGGTGGCGCCCTTCACGCTCGGCAAGACGCACAGCTACCCGTACCAAGAAGCGGCGTTCTACGGCAACGTGTTCGTCGACCCGCCCCAGGCGTTCTACTGCGTCGGCAAGGACTACGCGCAGAACGGTATCCACATCACGCTGCTCGAGGAGCGTAGCTGCACGGGCTACAACGAGAAGGACGGCAAGTGCCCGTACGTGCGCGCCGGCTACTGCAACAACGCCATCTCGCTCAGCCTGTCTGACAACACGCTCAGCGGCGACGAGAAGTGCAGCTGGACCGGCCAGAGCGTCCTGAGCAAGGACGTCGCGGCGACTTGCAAGGACAGCTCGGGCGGCATCGGCGGCTCGCTCAGTCTGCTCAGCAAGGGCAAAACCTGGAGCTACCCGATCACGACCTTCCGCAAGGTGAAGCAGTAAGGGTCAGTTCTTCATCAGCGCGTCGAGCTCGTCTTCTTCGGCGCCCTCGGGCTTGGTGGTCTTCTTGTCCGGGACACGGTTCAGCAGCTCGTCGATCGAGGGCTGAGCCTTCGCGGGCGGTGTAGCGGCAGGCGGCGGTGCAACCTCGGGCTTCGGCTCCGGCGTGGCCGCCGCCGCCGGCCTTGGGGGCCGCGGCGCGGGCTCTTCCGCTGCTTCCTCGGCCGGCTGCGCTTCGGCCTCCTTGGCCAGCCGGCGACGCTCGTGGCGGGCGGCTCGGCGCTCCTCGCGCGCGAGCCGGCGCTGCTCGGCGGCCGCCGCTTTGTCCTCCGAGCCTTCCTCCTCGCGAGCGCGGTGGTGGCGGCGTTCGGGTTCCTTCGACGGCGGCGCCGCTTCGGGCAACGCGGCGACGGGCTCGGGCGCAACCGCGGCGGGCGGCGTGGGCGGCAGCTGCTCGACCTCCGGGCTAGGCGTCGCCTCGAGCTCCGTGGAGTTGGCCACCAGCGGAGCGGACGCGCGGTGGCCCTGGTTCAGGAACCAGCCCGCGCCTGCGGCCACGGCCACCAGGCCTGCGGCGATGGGCAGGAAGTGCGAGCGGCGCGGCCGGTGCGCCGGCATCGTGAACGTCTCGGCAGCCTCGGGCCGCACCGAGGGGGCCGCCGGCGTGTAGCTGGCGCTCGCTGGCCTGGGGAACTCGTCGAAGGCAGAGCGCAGCGACGGAGCCGGGGCGTCGAAGGGAGTGCGCAGAGAGATCGGGGGCGGGGACCCTTGCCACGACGGACGCGTGGGCCTGCGCTCTTCGTTCTGCTCGCGTGCGGAGGAACCGCGCGCTTCGGCGCGCAGGGAGAGCGGCCCGGGCCCATGCAACGTCTCGTGCACCGAGGACGGCCCCGTAGACTCGAACGGCGCAGGCTGCAGAGCCGTGGCGGCCTCCTCGAAGGTGGCGCGCAGGAACGGCGCCGGCGTGAGGTCGCGCGGAGGCGCGCGGAACGGGGCCGGCGTGGGCTCGTCCGCGTCTTCGTCGATCGCCTCATGCTCTTCGATTGCCTGGTGCTCGTCGATCGGCTCATCGACCGTCTCGTCGAAGGTCACGCGGAGGTTCACGTGGCCGTCGACCTCCACCGAGTACTCGTCGTCGCCCACGGTGGTCTCGGTGGGCGGCGGAGGGGGTGGAATGCTGAGCGTCTTGCGTGCGGCCGCGGGGATCGGCGGCGGCAGGATCTGGACCTTGGCGTCGGCAGGCGGAGGCGGGAGCAGGCTCGCTCGCTGAGGCAGAGGAGGGGGAACGGTCGGACGCTGGCTCTGGCGATCGGCCAGCTGCGCTTGCTCGTCGTCGTCCTCGAGGTCGTCCTCGAGGTCGTCGTCTTCCTCGTCGTCCGAGGCCCGCAGCTCTTCTTCTTCGAGCTCCGGCTCCACCGCGAGGGCGCGCTGCTGCGCGGCTTCACGCAGCAGGCGCGCCTGCTGCTCGAGATCGTCGGCTTCGCGCAGCGCCTCCTCGAGGCCGAGCTGCGCCGCGCGCTTGCGTGCGCTCTCGTGCGGCGGCTCGCGCGCGGGAGCGGCGGACGCTTCCCCGCGCTCGCGCGCAGCGGCCCACTCCTGCTCCTCGCGGGCCGCCTCGCTGACCGCGTGCTGGCGTAGCTGGCGGCGTGCGCGCCGCTGCGCCTCGTAGCGATGCGCCATCTCGTACAGGTGGGCGAGCTCCTGCTGCTGCCGCCCGCTCTGCGTGGTCTCCCGCTGTGCACCGAGCGGCAAGTAGGACTCGTCGAGGTCCTCCAGCAGCTCGGCCTCGCTGCTGTCGAGCTCGAGCGACTCCGGCTCGCTGCGCGCGGCGCCCTCGTGCTGCCCACCTCGATGTCGCTCGTCGTACTGCTTGCTCATGAACTCACTCCCCGCCTTTGCGTCCCCCGCGTCCGTGCTCGAACGACGCTCAGCTCGGGGGGCCGCAGGTGCGGGCGCGCGGGGTTTCGGCGAGGACGGGCAAGGCAGGGAACTCCATGCAAACCGGGGGCCGGGGGGCCATCACCTGATTGACCGGACCATAAGCTCGACAGGTCGGTGTGCACAAGCCCGTGTGGGCCGCGACATCCACGTCACGGTCGATTGCTCAGACCAAGGAGAGCACAAATGTCCGCTGTGACCGCAACGTCTGGCCGAGTGGCGTTCGCGGCCTGGCTCCGCCGGGCAGGAGCAGGCCCCGGCCAGGGCAACGTTCGTTCAAGCCGAGGGCGGGCAGCAGCGTGCTTTGAAGTGCGCGGCACAGCGTCTCGTCGCCGAGCACCTAGTCGTGGCGACCGCGTGGGAAGAACTCCATCGTCAGCGGTGCGGACGAACGCGGCGGCTGCGACGAAGGGCCGCGAGGGCTGCGCCGCGTGGTGCAGCGCGCCGTAGCCGCCCATCGAGATGCCCGCGTGCGCGATCCCGCTAGGGCTTCTTGCCTGCCATCGGCGTGCTGTGCGGCTGGTTCGGCTTCGCCGATGCGCCGTCATCGTCCGGGAGGTCGCTGCCCTTGGCGGCGCCGGTGTTGCCGGGGCCCTCGCGAGGGTCTTCTTTGTCGCTCTTTGCCTTGCGGTCGCGCTCGCGCTCGACGGCCTGATCGATGGTGCCCATGACGTGCCTCCACCCGAGGAGGTAAGCTCGCGCCGGCATCAGGGTGTGCGTTGCGTCAGTCAGTCAAGCTAGAGTTGCGCCATGAAGGTCGGCATCGCCCTCACGTCGGTCGCGCTCGCGGGTTGCCTCGCCAAGGCCCGGCCAGAGCGCTTGCCGGACGGGCGCCAGGCCCTGCGCATCGAGTGCAACTACAACTTCGCCAACTGCGAGCGCAAGGCGCGCAGGGAGTGCCACGGAGACTACGAGCGCGTGGGCGTCGGCAGCAAGGGCTGCAAGGACTGCGGCGGCTGGCGAGACCCCCTCTACCCACAGAGACCCAAGGACAACATCTCCACGCCCGAGGGGGACCACGTCTACAGGGGCGTGCTCTACGTGCGCTGCAAGTAGCTAGAAGATGATCACCGGCTCGCAGCCCACCTCGATCACGATGCTGGTGGTGCGGCTGGTCTTGTAGCCGTCGCAGGTGGCGCCGTAGAGCACCAGCTCGGTCTGCTCGGCGTTGCTCCAGCCCCAGCCGCTCTGCTTGGCGCCCGCGGCGTCGAACGGCACCACGTCGCCGTCGAGGTAGAGGTTGACCTTGCTCTTGTCGGCCTTCGCGTCGACCGGGCCGAGCTCCAGCGCGCAGCTCGCGAGCGCCTGCGAGATCGAAGCGAGCGACGTGTTGAGCGCGTCTGCGTCCGGCGCCTCCAGGTACGGCGTGTTGTGGGGGTCGTTCGGATCGCCGGTGGCGGTGCCGCCCTCGCGCGCGATCGCGCGCAGCTGGGCGTCCTGATCGGCGAAGTCTGCGCCCTTGGCGCCGAAGCGCACCGCGAACACGCGCACGCCGCGCTCGTGCAACGAGCGCGTCGCGGCCTCGATGCGCGCCACACGTTCGGCTTGATCCGCACCGACGCAGGACTCGCCGCCGTCGCTGATCAAGATCAGCGCGCCGGACACCTCGGCCTCGGCCAGCCGGCCCGGGTTCATCGCCACGTCCTCGAGCGCGCTGACGAGCGGCGTCGCGCCGCCGGGAAGGGTGTGCAGCACGTCGCCCAGCAGCTCGATCGAGGTGCCCGGTGCGCACGCCACCGCGGGGCCATCGCCCACGCTGCAGTCGAGCGCACCGCGGTCCGGGAAGTACTTGAGCCCGAACTCGACGTCGTCGTTGATCGGCGCGGTGACCGCGGTCGAGATCGCGCGTGCGGCCACGCCCCACCAGCTGAGGCTGGTGCTCAGGCCGGGGATGCAGTCGAAGGCACCGGCCGAGCATGCGCCCATCGAGCCCGAGCGATCGAGCAGGTACTGCACCGCGCGCGTCTTCGCGTTCACGCGGCTGCTCGCGTTGCCGCACAGCTGCTCGCTGCTGCAGGCTTGCTCGGCCACCAGCGGCACGCCCGCGCGCACGGCCTGGCAGGCCTGCCCGTAGAACTCCACCTCGCTGGTCTCGCCGCGCACGAAGTTCCAGCCCTCCTTCGCGCCGCGGTCGCGCGCCACTGGCACGCCGTTGAGCGCGAACGTGAGCGCGAACGGGTTGACGCTCGCCGCGCTGACGGCGGGCACCTGGAAGCGACAGCTGCCGAGGCGCTGTGCGACGGTGGCGAAGGCCTGCGTGAGCTGCGCCGGATCGTCGGCCGCGAACGCGGTCTCCACACCGGTACCGCCGTTGGCCGCGATCGTGTTGAGCGCGACGAAGTCGGTCGCCAGCGCGCCGCCGGTGAGCATCTGCTGCTCGCTCGCGCCGTTGAAGCCGATCGGCAGCACGCGAATGTTCTTCTTCACCAGCTCGCGCGCGAGCTTCTGGTACGCGTTCACCTTGTCGGCTTCACCCGCCCAGAAGTTGCCGTAGCAGTTGTCGTTGCCGTCGCTGATCAGCACCAAGTAGTTCGTGGTGTTCGGATCGCTCAGCGCGGTGTCGTGCGTCAGGTAATAGTTGAGCGGGTCGGCCACGGGTGTGAAGTCCCAGAAGAACACGCCCGGTCCGGGCGGCTCGGCGCCGAACAGCTCGTCGAGCTTGCCGCTCTGGTTGATGCCGAGCTCGAGCAGCTTGTGCTCGGTGTCGCCGCAGGCGTTGATGCGCTTGAGGCCTTCTTCGAAGCTCTCGACGACGTCCGCCCAGAACAGGTCCGCGCCGAACTGGATGCTCGAGTTGGCGTCCATCATGCCGCGCACGGCATCGCGCATCTGCGTCCAGAACGTGCTCATCGACTTCGAGCCGTCGATCGCGACCACCACCTTCACGCCTGCGGGCCGCAGATCGATCGGCGCGCTGGTGCAGGCGTTGGGTGGCCGCGTGCTGCCTGCGTCGGCGCGGCAGTAAGGGTTGGCAGGAGGGCAGGGGTCTTCCACCGGCAGCGGCGCGCGTGCGTCCAGCACACTCGCGGCGTCGACGCGTGCGCCGCCGTCTCCTGCCGTTCCGTCCGAGCGGATCTCGGCCTGGGAACCGCAAGCGGCGAGCAACGACAGCAGAGCGAGCGTCGAAGCGCGCGGTTTCTGCGCGCGCGAGCATGACCGGGAGCGATTCATGGACAGTTCACCATCGCGCACGCACGTGGCGCCGGGGGCAGCGCTCCTGGGGGGAGGATGCCGAGCTGAATGTCCACCGTGTAACACCTGCCGCGCGATTGGGTCAATCGTGTTCGCGGACCGCGTAGAGTGTCGCGATGCCGACCGATAGACTCGCGCTCCGCGAGCTGACCGATCAGTTGACCAAGCGCGAGCGCGCCGTGCTGGACAAGCTCACCACGCCGACGCGCATCCAGGCTTACCTCGACGAAACCCCGTACAGCACCGAGCCGATCTACCGGGCGCCGCTGCGCGTCATGCGCGACCGACGCGCGCACTGCTTCGACGGGGCGATGTTCGCGGCGATGGCGCTCGCGAGGCTCGGGCATGCTCCGCGGCTACTCGATATGTTGCCCTGGGACGACGACGACCATGTGCTCGCCCTCTACAAGCGCGGGCTGCGCTACGGATCGATCGCGAAGTCGAACTTCACCGGCCTGCGCGGGCGCGAGCCGGTCTACCGTTCCTTACGTGAGCTGCTGATGTCGTACTTCGAGCCGTTCTTCAACCTCGCGCACAATCGCACCCTGCGCGGCTACACGCTGCCGCTCTCGCTGCGGCGCTTCGCAGGCTGGACACACCTCGATGGCGCGATGGATCGCATCGCCGAGGGGCTCGATGCGCAGCGCAAAGTGACGCTGTTCTCGGCGGCAGAGGTACGCGCGTTTACCAAGGTCGATCGATTAACCGTCGAGTCCAACTTGTGGAACGCGGACCCAAAGGGGTTACACCGGCCCAAGAACCGTTGAATCCATCACTTGTCTAAGGTGAGCGTCCTCCCCCAGAATGGTCGCCACTTCATCCAAGTGGGGAACCAACGTGACGGCTCGACACGGCGCTCTGCGTAAGTGCGCTTTCGTTCTGGCGATGGTCTTGGTCGGCTGTGGAAGCGACGACAAGAAGCCTGTCGGTGACAGCGGCCTCGCGCCCAGCGACGGTGCGGTCGTCGTACCGGACGATGGCTCGCTGCCGGACAAGCTGGACGCGGGACCCCAGAACCCGGACCGCGATCAGGACGGCATCGCCGACCGCAGCGACAACTGCGTGTCCGTCGCGAACGCCGACCAGAAGGACGTCGACGGCGATCAGTTCGGCGACGCGTGCGACAACTGCGTGCGCATCGCCAACGCCGACCAGGCCTCGACCGCGAACGATGGCGTGGGCGACGTGTGCAAGATGGCGCTGTTCGCCGACGGCGACGAAGACGGCGACACGATCAAGAACAACGTCGATCTGTGCATGTTCGCCGCCGACCCGAGCAATGCCGATGGCGACGGCGATGGCGTGGGTGACGTGTGCGACAACTGCCGCGCGGTCGCGAACTCCGATCAAGCCGACGCCGACAGGGACGGCCGCGGCGACGCCTGCCTCGACAGCGGCAGCGTGATCGACAGCGACGGCGACGGCGTGTTCGACGGCAACGACAACTGCCCGAAGCTGAAGTCCGCCGACCAGACGGACACCGACAAGGACTTGATCGGCGACGTCTGCGACAACTGCCCCACAGTCGCGAACTACGCGCAGGCCGACGCCGACAAGAACAGCGTGGGCGACGCCTGCGAGCCGATCTTCACCAACCCCGATCAGGACGGCGACGGCGACACGATCAAGAACGGCGTCGACAACTGTCCGACCGTGAAGAACACGGATCAGGCCGACCTCGACAAGGACAAGGTCGGCGACGCCTGCGACAACTGCCGCGCGGTGGCGAACGCGGATCAGACCGTGATCCCCGACCCCGACAAGTGCATGAACGGCATGGACGCGGACAGCGATGGTGACGGCGTGATCGACCGCCTCGACAACTGCCCGACGGTCAAGAACGCGAACCAGGCCGACGCCGACAAGGACAAGCGCGGCGACGTCTGCGACAACTGCATTCGGATCGCGAACTACAGCCAGGTGGACGCGGACAACGACGGCACCGGCGACGCGTGTGAGGTCAAGCCGGACCGCGACATGGACTCTATTCCGGACGCGACCGACAACTGCCTCGCGGTCGCCAACAACAACCAGGCGGATGCGGACAGCGACAACGTCGGCGACGCCTGCGACAACTGCCCCAACGTCAAGAACCCGGGCCAGCAGGACTCGGACGGCGACAAGAAGGGCGACCAGTGCGATGACAACGACCTGCCGCCCGCGAACACGTGCGCGGAAGGCAGCACGCAGGCCAACCCGGTCCGGCCCAACCTGTACTTCCTGCTCGACCGCTCCTGGTCGATGACGCGCAACATGGGCTCGCCCACGCGGCTCGACTCGCTCAAGAGCGCGCTCAACACGCTGGCGGGCACGGACGCCGCGCCGGGCTCGATCATCACCAGCTTCAACACCGGCATCGGCGTGTTCCCGGGCAACGGCGCCGCAAACAGCACGGCCGGCTCGTGCGGGGCCAACGACCTGCCGGTCGCGCTGCTGAACATGGGCGTGTACACCGCGACCCAGTTCCGCGCGTCGTACGCGGGCTTGAACGCGAACGGCTTCACGCCCACCGACGTCTCGCTGGCGCAGGTGCGGGTGCGCGGCTCGTACAACCTCGCCAACGACCCCCAGAGCGCGGCGCGGCCCAAGGCGGTCGTGCTGATCACGGACGGCGAGCCCAACAACTGCACGCTGAGCGGCCTCGACGCGCCGACCAACCGGATCGGCGAGACGGTCACGCAGGCGCGCAAGCTGGCGGCGCTCGGCGTGCCGGTCTACGTGCTCGGCTTCAGCGGCGTGAACGCGGACGTGATGGAGGGCATCGGCTTCGCGGGCTCGCGTACGCAGGGAGCGTCGCTGCCGACCGTCTCCTGCTCGGAGCTGTACTGCAACGCCATCGGCAGCGGCAACGGCTGCCGTGCGGCGCCGGCGAACCCGGCCTGCATCTGCGACGACGACCCGGAGAGCGGCGTGGACGGCTACTCGCCGAACGGCTGCAACCGCTACCAGGACATGAACGGCACCTGGTACCAGGTGACCAACTCGCAGAGCATCGTGAGCGCGCTGCAGCAGATCATCACGCGCACCGTGAGCTGCACGCTGCCGCTCACGCCGCAGGCGGGCAAGACCGTCGACCCCGCGATCGCGCGTGTGCGCTTCGTGAACGGGGCGGCCAACCAGCTGCTGACGCGCGACACGGACTACACGCTGACCGGGACCACGCTGACCTTGCTTGGCGGCGCCTGCACGAACCTGCAGAACGCGGTGGTCAGCAACGCGAACGCGCACGTCGAGGTCGACCTCGGCTGCGCCTGCACGCCCGGCGCCGAGGTGTGCGGCGACAACAAGGACAACGACTGCGACGGTCGCGTCGACGAAGACTGCGTGCCGACCAACGAGTGCGGCGTGAACGCGCCTCCGCTGGAGTGCTCGTCGAACACCAACCCGCCCGAGATCTGTGACGGCAACGTGCCGCCGGTCGACGAGGACAAGGACGGCCAGGCCAACGAGGGCTGCCCGCAGACCTGCTCCAACCCGTCGCCCGAGGTGTGCGACGGCATCGACAACGACTGCGATGGCCAGGTCGATGAGGACTGCCCGCCCTCGTGCGTGCCAGCCTCCGAGATCTGCAACGGCAAGGACGACGACTGCGATCAGCTCGTCGACGAGGGCTGCAGCACCACGTGCAGGCCGTTCACCGAGCTCTGCGACGGTCTCGACAACGACTGTGATGGCCAGATCGACGAGGGCTGCATCAGCTGCCCCAACTACAGCAACGAAATCTGCGACGGCATGGACAACGACTGCGACGGGCAGATCGACGAGGGCTGCCCGAGCGGACCGATCCTGATATGAAGTCAGGCAAGCCAGAGGACTCGTGATCGTCAACCTGATCGATGGCACCTACGAGCTGTTCCGCACCTACTTCGGCGCGCCCAGCGCCGAGAGTGACGGGCATGAGATCGGCGCCACACGCGCGCTGCTGCGCTCGTTCGCGATGTTCCTGCGCGAGCCCGAGACCACGCACGTGGCGGTCGCGTTCGACACCGTGATCGAGTCGTTCCGCAACGCGATGTTCGCGGGCTACAAGACCGGGGAGGGCATCGACCCGTCGCTGCTCTCGCAGTTCCCGCTGGCGGAGCGCGCCACGCGCGCGCTCGGCATGGTGACCTGGTCGATGGTCGAGTTCGAGGCCGACGACGCGCTGGCGACGTTCGCCGCGATCGCCGCCAAGGACGACTCGGTCGAGCAAGTGCGCATCTGCACGCCGGACAAGGACCTGTGCCAGTGCGTGCTCGGAGAGCGTGTGGTGACCTACGACCGCAAGAAGAAGGTCGCCACCGGCGAAGCGGGCGTGATCGCGCGGCTCGGAGTGCGGCCATCGCGGGTGCCCGCGCTGCTGGCGTTGGTCGGCGACACGGCGGACGGCATCCCCGGCATCTCGCGCTGGGGCGAGCGCTCCAGCGCGGCGGTGCTTTCGCGCTTCGAGAACGTACGCGCGATCCCGGACGAGGCGAAGGACTGGGGCGTTTCTCTGCGCGGAGCCGAAGCGCTGGCGCGCGAGCTGAAGAACGCGCGCGAAGAGGCGCTGCTGTACGAGAAGCTCGCCACGCTGCGCCTCGACGTGCCGTTGAAGGAAACGCTCGAAGAGCTGCGCTGGAAGGGCCCGAACTGGCCCGAGCTCGAGAAGCTGTGCGCCGAGCTACGCGCGCCGGACGTGCTCGAACGCCTGCGCACCTGAGCTCGCTCTCGCCCCGCCGTTCCCTGGCGCCGAAGCGTGCTAGAGGCGCAGGGATGACCTGGAGCACGAGCGCGCGACTGTTGACACTCAGCTGCTTACTGTCTTGCATGGTTGCATGCGGTGACGACGATGGAGGCGAAAAGCCTCAGTTGCCGGACGCCGCGAGGGCGCACGATGCGAGTGCCTCCGATGCCGCGATGGATGCGCGCGTCGCGCCGAACGACGCCGCGGTCAGCGTAGATTCCTACGTGCCCGCGGACCCGGACGCCGCACCAGGCACGCCGCCGAGTTCGGCGTTCACGCTCTCGGACACGCAGGGTGCCGGCACGCTCTGGGTGAAGGCCAGCAGCACCGCGAGCGCCGGCGCGGCGCCGATCGTGGAGGCGCTCTACGACTTCGGCGAGGGCGCGGGCTTCGCGGCCGCGGCCACGCATCGCTACGTGCAGCCAGGCACGTTCACGGTGCGCCAGCAGGTGCGTGATCAAGCCGGTCTGCTCGCCGTCAGCAGCAGCGCCACGGTCACGCTCGCGGCGTTCACGCCGGTGCGCTTCAGCGCGACCGATCGTCGGGAGAACATGCGCCCGTCGGCGGACGGTCTCTCGATCGAGAACCGCTCGTTCGCGGATGCCTCGGGCCCGGGAGTGATCCGCACGGACGCGCCGATCGCGCCGGGCTCGGGCGTGTTCTACTTCGAAGGTGCGCTGCTCGCGCGCGTGAGCGTCGGCGGCTTCGGGCTGGCGACGGCGGCGGCGCCGCTGGACCAGGGTTCCGGCGCGAACGCGCTGTCCCTCGGCTACGAGGCCTACGGACCGCTGCGCAACACCGGCAGCACCTGCACCGGCGCGAGCAGCATCGATGGCACCCAGCAGCTCGTCGGCTACGTGATCGACTATCGCGGCAGCGCACCGGTCGTTCACTACGTGCAGCGCGCCGGCGACGCGCCTGCGGTGATCGCGTCCTGCACGATGGCCGTCAGCGCGCCGCTCTACGCCACGTACTGGAGCGAGCGCGCGACGGTCGGCTTCGAGGGGCGCATCAACCTCGGCCAGGACACCGTCAACGAGCCCTTCGCGTTCGGGCTGGAGGCGCTGAAGGCCGCGCTCACGGCAGCGGGTCATGCCGATGCCGCCGCCGCGCTCGTGCCGGGCTTCGGCCGCACGCGCGCGGGTCGCCTGAACCAGCTTGCGACGCTCGATGTGCAGACGACCGTCAGCGTGCCCTCTGGGCAGCCCGTCACGCTGAACGGAACCGCGCTCGACGTCGAGGACGGCGACCTGAGTTCGCAGATCGCGTGGGTCGACACGGCGTCGCTCTGGCACGCGCGCGTCGGCGGCGTGGGCGCCAGCTTCAGCTTCACGCCCCACGCGATCGGACGTCATCCCGTGGAGGCGACGGTGACCGACCTCGACGGCGGCAGGGTCGTCAAGACGGTGACGGTCGTGGTCACGGGCGCCCTGCCTCAGCCC
>DASUME010000064.1:0-10616 GCA_036277895.1 Polyangiales bacterium | reverse complement strand
GTGAAGCTCGCTGGCTTGATCCTCGGTGGCGCCGGCGCTGCGCTGCTCGTGGTGGGCGCCGGCTTCGGTGGTCGCGCGATCAAGCAGAACAACGTCGCGAACGACAACTGCCCCAACGATCTGTGCACGCAAAAGGGCGTCGATGCGGGCGACAACGCGGACACCGCGGCCACGATCGCAAACGTCGGCATCATCGGCGGCGCCGCGCTGCTGGTCGGCGGCGCGCTGACGTACTTCCTCGCCCCCAAGAGCGAGACCCGCGTGGCCGTCAACAGCGACGGCCGCAGCGTTGGCCTGAGTGTTGGAGGTGTGTTTTGAGACGCGCCCTGTTCCTCGCGCTGCTGCTCAGCGGCTGCGCCCAGATCCTCGGTCTCGAAGACCGCGAGCTCGCGGCGAAGGACCTCGACAGCGGCACGCCCGGTGTCGACGCCGGGCAGCCAATCGATACGGGTGACGGCGCGCTCCCAGACGCCGGCCGCGCGGTCACCTGCGAGGAGTACTGCGATCTCTCGGAGCAGCTGTGCACCGCGGAAGCGGGCGTGAAGCTCTTCCAGACCCGGGACAACTGCATCGCGGTTTGCGAGAAGTACTCCAAGGATCCCGCCGACACGGGCAACACGCTCGCGTGTC
The DNA here is from genome assembly GCA_036277895.1 of Polyangiales bacterium. GTDB lineage: Bacteria > Myxococcota_A > Polyangia > Polyangiales > DASUME01 > DASUME01. The sequence goes on along the minus strand of DASUME010000064.1, from coordinate 9,986 downwards.
GTCTGAAGTTGCTTCGCGGCCTGAAGAGCACCGGCTCGAATGAGGCGACCACCACGTGCCCGGGCGCCGGACCAGGCGGCGGGCCGCCTCCGGACGAGCCCAACGGCGCCAGCTGCGGCACCGACTGCATCGGCTTCTGCGCGCTGCGCGCGGCGACCTGCGATCCACAACCCGGCGACCTGAACTGCCCCGACCGCTGCAAGGCGCTCGTCGACGACAAGCTCTACAACGCCGACGAAGACTTCTCGGGTGGCCAGGACACGCTGTCTTGCCGCATCGCGCACCTGTCGGCCGCGGCGCTGTACGACAAGACCGAGACGCCCAACGCAGAGGGCAAGAAGGAGACGCGGAACAACCACTGCAACCACTCGGGCATCCGCAGCGAGGTGCAGTGCGACTTCCCGATGAAGCTGACGCCCGACTGCGAGAGCTACTGCAAGATCGTCGGCATCGCCTGCGGGGGCGACAACGCGATCTACGAGAACGAAGCGCAGTGCCTCAAGGTCTGCGACACGTTCAACAAGCTCGGTGAGCCGAAGGACAAGACCATCCAGGGCTCGCGACGCTGCCTGCGCTCGGGCGCCTACGATGCGCTCGAAGGGCTGAACGCGGGCTGCCAGCGCGCGAGCATCGCGGGCGACGGCTGCATCGGCGGCCGCTGCGGATCGTATTGCTACTTCGCCAAGCAGGCGTGCCCGGACCTGTACGCACAGCAGTACGCGTCCGACGAAGACTGCCAGGTCAAGTGCAACGCCGTTCCGGACGCGCAGCAGAACGGAGCCTACGCGTACTTCTCGACGAGTGCGCTGGGTGGACGTTCGCTGCAGTGCCGGTTGCGTCGCCTGACGCGCCTCCTCGAAGGCACCGACACCCCTGCAGCCTCCTGCCCCGCAGCGCTCGGCCTCGACGGCTCTGCGTGCAACTGAGCGGCCGTAGGGCCGGCTGACGCCGGCTCTTACTTCTCTTCGGCGAGCACGCGCATCTTCAGCTCGAGCAGCTGTTCTACGCTCACGGGCGTCGGCGCGCCGGTCATGACGTCGTTGGCGCGCTGGTTCTTGGGGAAGGCGACCACGTCGCGCAGGCTCTCGGAGTTGGTGAGCAGCATGGTCAGGCGGTCCATGCCGAGCGCGATGCCGCCGTGCGGCGGGGCGCCCATCTTCAGCGCGCCGAGCAGGAAGCCGAACTTCTCCTGCGCGGTGTTGTCATCGATGCCGAGCGCCGCGAACACGCGAGCCTGCAGCTCGGGATCGTGCAGACGGATCGAGCCGCCGCCGACCTCGAAGCCGTTCAGCACGAGGTCGTAGCGGTAACAGAGCACGTTGCCCGGGTCCTTCTCGATCAGGTCCACGCTCTCGTCGAGCGGGCGCGTGAACGGATGGTGTGCGGCGGCCCAGCGCTTGGTGTTGTCGTCGTACTCGAACAGCGGCGGGTCGATGATCCAGAGGAAGTTGAAGTCGTCCTTGGTGCCGCTCTCGGGGATGTAGCCGAGCTTCTTTGCGATGTAGACGCGCAGGTTGGCCATCACCGTGTGCACCAGCTCGGTCTTGCCGAACTGGAACAGGATCAGCGAGCCGTCGCTGGCGCCCACGGCTTCGTTTACCGCCAGCCGATACTTCTCGGTGACGGTCTTGGACAGCGGGCTCTGCGTCCACTGGCCGCCGTCGGCGACCTTGGCGCGCGCGAGGCCACCGGCGCCCATCGACTTCACGAACTTCTCCAGATCGTCGAGGTCTTTGCGTGAGAAGTTCGCGTCCGCCGGCACCACCAGCGCCTTCACGATCTCCTCGGGCAGATCGGCGCGGTACTCCTTGGAGGCAAACTTCTTGGACAGCGGCTCGAGCATGCCGATGCCGCCGCCGCCATGCTCCACGGTCAGCGCGGTGAGGTCCGTGTGCCCGAGCCCGAAGCGCAGGTCCGGCTTGTCGTTGCCGTACTTGGTCATGCTCTCCGCGAACTTCATGCGCGGGAACGTGCCGTCCTTGTAGCGCTCCTTCAGGTCGACCCCGAGGATCTCCTTCCAGGCCTTGAACACGAAGCCTTCCATCACCGTGAACAGGTCGTCCTGGTTGATGAAGCTCATCTCGACGTCGAGCTGCACGAACTCCGGCTGGCGGTCGAGGCGCAGGTCCTCGTCGCGGAAGCAGCGCACGATCTGGAAGTAGCGATCGTAGCCCGCGACCATCAGCAGCTGCTTGAACAGCTGCGGGCTCTCCGCGAGCGCGTAGAAGCTGCCGTGGTGCAGGCGCGACGGCACCAGGAAGTTACGCGCGCCGCCGGGCGTGTACTTCACCAGGAACGGCGTCTCGACCTCGACGAACTGGTTGTCCGTGAAGTACGAGCGCGCGACCTGGTTCAGCTTCGAGCGCGCCAGGATCGTCTTCTGCAGCTTGGGGCGGCGCAGGTCGAGGTAGCGGTACTCGAGGCGCTTCTCTTCGTTGGTGTTGATGTTGTCCGCGATCTCGAACGGCGGGGTGAGCGACTTGTTGAACACCGTCGCCTCGAGACCGAGCACCTCGATCTCGCCGGTGGGGATGTTCGCGTTGGCGTTGCCGCCGCGCGCGATCACCTTGCCGCGCAGGCCCAGCACCCACTCGCCGCGCGCCTGATCGGCGATCGCGAAGGCCTCGGCGTTCACGTTCGGGTCGAACATCACCTGCGTGATGCCCTCCCGATCGCGCAGGTCGATGAAGATGCAGCCGCCGTGGTCGCGACGATTCTGCACCCATCCGAACAGCACGACCTCGCTGTCGACGTCGCCCTTACGGAGCGCGCCGCAAGAGTGGGTTCGTTTGAGTTCGTCGATGAAGCGAGCCACGGAAGCACCTCGGGAAAACGCTGGTCGGGCCGGCGATTGTCGCACGACCGAGAGCGCGGATGTAACGCCCCCAACGACCCCCGGCAACCAGGCAGCCCGGCGTTCGCCCTCCACGTAGGCGTTCACCCTGCGGCGAGCGGCTTGCCGTTGCGGGGCTCGTGGGCGAGCGCGCGGCCGACGACGTCGAGCAGCTCCTTGCGCGTGAACGGCTTGGACAGGAACATGACCTCGCCGCAGGTCACGCGCCGGCTCACCTCGTCATCCGTGCCGTAGGCCGAGCAGACCACGATCGGCAGCGACGGGCGGCTGCGCTTGAGCTCGTCGATCAGCTTGGCGCCCGACATCTCCGGCATCACCAGGTCCGTGCACACCAGGTCGATCTGCTCGTGGCGCAGGATGTCGAGCGCGATGCGTGCGCTGTCCGCCGTGCGCACCAGGTAGCCGTTGTCGACCAGCATGGTGCGGATGACCTCGCGGATCTGCGGCTCGTCGTCGACCACCAGCAGCGTGTGCTGGCGCGCCGGGTTCGACGGCTGCGTGGTCTCGACGCCGCTGATGCGCGCGTCTGCCCGCGGGAAGTACAACGTCAGCTCCGAGCCGCGGCCGAGCTCGCTCTTCACATCGACGTAGCCGCCGGCGCCGTCGGTGGTCTCGCGCACGTTGGCCAGGCCCAGCCCGGTGCCGAGCCCGGGCTCCTTGGTGGTGAAGAACGGCTCGAACAGCCGCGAGAGGGTCTCGGGGCGCATGCCAGTGCCGGTGTCGCGCACACGGATGGTCACGTACTTGCCGCGCAAGAGCGGCAGCTTGCCCGGCTCGCGCAGGTCCATGCCACAGGCCTCGAGCGTCAGCTCGCCGCCCTCGGCCATCGCGTCGCGCGCGTTCAGCGCCAGGTTCAGGATCGCCTGCTGCAGCTGCGTGGGGTCGATCGTGACGTACAGCTCGTCCGCGCTCTCGACGCGCTTGATCGTGATCGAGCGCGGCACCAGCCGCGACAGCGCGCGCTCGGTGTTGCGCAGGATCTGCTGCACGTCGACCGTGCGCGGCTTGACGATCTGCCGGCGCGTGAAGGTCAGCAGCTGCTTGGTCAGATCGCCACCCTGCTCGGCGGCGTGGATCACCTGGTCGGCCAGCTCGGCGACCGGATGCTCGCGTCCGATGCGCGACTTGATCAGCTCGCCGTAGCTGAGGATGACCGTGAGCGTGTTGTTGAAGTCGTGCGCGATGCCGCCGGCCAGGCGGCCCACGACCTCCAGCTTGTGGGCGTGGAGCAAGCGCTCCTGCGTCTCCACCAGCTGGTTGTGCGTGCGCTCGCGCTCGCGCGCTTCTTCGCGCAGCTTCGCGATCAGCTCGGTGCGCTCCTTGAGCGTGCTGACCAGCTCGCCGAGCAGGAAGCTCGCGCCGCCCGCGACCGCGGTCACCATGCCGGCGGCGAACAGCGCCGTGCGCAGCCAGTTCCAGATGTTGGTCGGATCGATCGGGCTCGGGTCCGAGACCGTGAGCGCACCGCTGACGAAGCCCAGCGCAGCCACGCAGACGGTGACGAGCGCGAGCCCCATCGCCCACTTGGCACGCGCGAGACCGACCAAAATCGCGGCCATGGTCACGAAGCTTAGCAGGCCGAGCATGCTGTCCGCGCACAACCCCATCGTGAAGAGCGCCAGCGCTCCCGCCCCGTAGAGCACGAAAAGTGTGAGAGTGATACGAGTTTCGTCGGCGATGCGGCGGGAAAAAGCCGCCGTCCACAGCGCGACCATCAGCACGCCGGCGAACGCGCAGTTGAGCCAGGCCCCGATGCGCCCCTGCTGGTAGCAGTACACGCCCGCCGCGGCCGTGCCGAGCACGGAGCCCGCGACCAACAGCGGACGCAGGAAGCGCGATCGCCACTGGGCGAGCAACGCCTGCACGCTCGGGGTCGTCGGATCGCCCCCGAAGCTGGGTCGAGGTCTGTCCGCGCTGGATTGAGGCACGCTTGGTTCGGGCACGCTGTCTCGGAGGCAGGAGCCTCGGTCCTCGGAGGTTGGGGGTTCGCGCGGTCTCGCACGTACGAGAGCAGGATTGAGCTAGCTCGCGATCAGACAACACATGGTCTAGAGCGATAGCTTCCTTGGCCCTGTCGACGACCATTCAAGGTTGGACGGTCGAGCAGCCAACTCGTTCGTGGTCTGACCTCGACGGCACGCAGTTACCGTCGATGGGCCAAAGATACACGATTCCCCTGGGGCGTGTGCCACCAACCAGGCACCAGCTTGGGAGGCCGCCTCCTACCGGCAAGGTGAGTCCGGCACTCGCTCCGACGAGTCGGTACATTCTGCCTGTGTTCCCCGGTCCGACCGACCTGAGCTGGCCCCTCGGTCCGGAAATTCCGTGCGCTGAGTTGCCTTTCCATGCCGGCTGGCATCACAATCACCTGCTTCGCCTTCCCGGGACCGGGAGGGCAGGCCGACGCCGAGACAGGAGAGGTAGGGGCGATGGCGGATACCGTGACGTGCCCGATGTGCGGCTTCGAGAACCAGGCCGCAGCCAAGCGCTGCGTGTCCTGTGGCGCGAAGATCGAGGCATTCGGGCTGGGTGACTACACGGAGGAGGAGGCGCTCGCGCGTCGCTTCGAGCAGGAGAGCTTCGAGTGGAAGTGGGCGGGCATCGCCTGCGGCATCTACTTGGGCCTGCAGCTGGTGGTGCTGGTGATCCTGCCGCTGGTGATCTCCGCGTTCGACCCGCAGGGGCTCGGTGGGCTCGGCATCAGCGTGCTGATCTGGTTCCTGGGTGGGATCGTGATGGGCGTGATCTCGCCCGGAAAGACCTTCCTCGAACCGGCGGTGGGCGCGGCCCTGGCCGCATTGCCCACGATCGCTTACCAGCGCGCGATCACGCCCGAGGGCTTCGAGCCCTCGATGCTGGCGTACATCGTGGCCGGCTTGCTCGGGATCATGATCTCGCTGTTCGGCGCGTACATCGGCGAACGAATCCAGATGAGCGGCCGCAGCGCCACGTGAGTGGGCCAGCGCACGCTGGCCCGCTTCAACAGATTTGCTGGCCCGTGCTGCTCGGCTGTCAATGCTGCAACCGATCGGGCCAATAGAAGCGCGTTGGTGCTGAACACGCGGGCGTATTACGACCTGTCCTCGGGCTAGGAGCCGTGCTCCAGAGGCTCGGGAGCTCGGAGGCATGGCCCCGAGACTTCGGAAAGGACAGCGATGGATCAACTCACTGGTCTGCCCCTGAAGATCATGACGCAGCTGGCGGGCTCGAAGCGGCTCCAGCGCGCGGGCTTGCTGAAGCCGCTCGAGAACTTTCTCTACCAGGGCAGCAAGACGGTCGTGTCGACCGCGGTCGAAGCGCTCAAGCGCGCACGTCCGGTGATGAAGATGGTGCAGCCGGCGCGCATGAAGCCCGCCGGCGCACCCACGGGCCTGTTCGACCTGACGCTCACCGACTCGCAGCAGATGGTGCGCGACACGATGCAGAAGTTCGCGAAGAACACGCTGCGTCCGGCGGCTCTTCACGCGGATGAGAGCTCTTCGCCGCCGGACGGTCTACTCGACGAGGCGCACGGTCTCGGCCTGAGCATGCTGGCGGTGCCGGAGGCGCTCGGTGGCGCGGGCGAAGCGCGCTCGCCGATGACCAACGCGATCGTGGCGGAAGACCTCGCGCGCGGTGACGCGTCGCTGGCGCTGGCTGCGCTGGCGCCGGTCGCGTTCGTGCACGCGCTGGTCGACTACGGCACGGCGGAGCAGCAGGGCGAGTATCTGCCCGTGTTCGCCGGCGAAGAGTTCTATCCGGCGGCGGTGGCGCTGCTGGAGCGGCGTCCGCTGTTCGACCCGCATCGCCTCTCCACGCGCGCTACGCTCCAGAACGGCAGCTACGTGCTCAACGGCACCAAGTCGTTGGTGCCGCTCGCGGAAGACGCGCAGGTGCTGCTGGTGATCGCGGATCTCGGTGGCAAGCCGCAGGGCTTCCTGGTCGAGAAGGGCACGCCCGGCGTCACGGTCACGCCCGAGCCCACGATGGGCTTGCGCGCAGCCAAGCTCGGCACGGTGAAGCTGGAGGACGTGCGCCTGCCGGCCAAGGCCAAGCTCGGCGGCGACGAGGGCATCGACAGCGAGCGCTTGATCGATCTGGCGCGCATCGCCTGGGGCGCGATCGCGGTCGGCGTGTGCGACGCAATCCTCTCCTACGTGAAGGAGTACTGCAGCGACCGCGTCGCGTTCGGTGAGCCGATCGTGTACCGCCAGTCGGTTGCGTTCCTGATCGCGAACATCGCGATCGAGCTCGACGGCCTGCGCTTGCTGGTCTGGCGTGCGGCGTCGCGCGCCGAGGCGGGCAAGGACTTCCACCGCGAGGCCGCGCTGGTGCGCGTGCAGGCGGCGGACAAGGCGATGGAGATCGCCACCAACGGCGTGCAGCTGCTCGGTGGCGCCGGCTTCATCAAGGAACACCCGGTCGAGCTCTGGTACCGCCAGCTGCGTGCGATCGGCATCGTCGAAGGCGCTCTTTCGGTCTGAGGAGTTCACCATGATCAATCTCGAAATTCCGAAGAAGCTGCGTCCTCTGATCGATCAGGCACACCAGGTGGGCCTGAACGTGTTCCGTCCGATCGCGCGCAAGTACGACACCGCCGAGCACGAGGAGCCCAAGGAGCTGCGCATGTTCGGCGCGATCATGCGCGGCATGAGCGAGGGCGGCGCGCAGGGTGGGCTCAACGCCAAGGAAGACAAGAGCAGCAACGGCTCTTCGAACGGGCACGGCGAGCCGCAGATCAAGAATGGCGGCCAGATGGCCACGTTGCTCGGCATGCTGGAGCTGTGTTGGGGCGACGTCGGCCTGGCGCTGAGCATCCCTGGCCAGGGCCTCGGCAACGCGGCGATCACTGCGGTCGCCACGCCGGCTCAAAAGGAGCGCTTCGGCGACAAGTGGGCGGCGATGGCGATCACCGAGCCGGGCGCGGGCAGCGACTCGGCCGCGATCAAGACCACCGCCGTGCTCGACGGCGACGAATGGGTGCTGAACGGCGAGAAGATCTACGTCACCGCGGGCGAGCGCTGCGAGGCGGTCGTGGTGTGGGCGACGCTCGATGCACGGCTCGGTCGCGCCGCGATCAAGTCGTTCGTGGTGGAGAAGCCGAACCCGGGCATGACCGTGGCGCGGCTCGAGAAGAAGATGGGCATCCGCGCTTCGGACACTGCGACCATCATCCTCGACAACTGCCGCATCCCGAAGGACAACCTGCTCGGCTCCGCGGAGGTCGACCCCAAGAAGTCGTTCGCGGGCGTGATGCAGACGTTCGACAACACGCGCCCGATCGTCGCTGCGATGAGCATCGGCGTGGCGCGCGCGGCGCTCGAGCGCACCAAGGCGCTGCTCGAGAAGGAAGGCGTGCGCGTCGACTACGGCGGCAGCCAGTACACCAAGAGCGCGGTCGAAGCCGAGCTGCTCAAGATGGAGGCCGACCTCGAGGTCGCACGTCTGCTGACGGTGCGCGCCGCGTGGATGGCCGACAACAAGCAGCCCAACTCCACCGAGGCCTCGATGGCCAAGGCGAAGGCAGGCCGCGTGGGCAACGCGATCACGCTCAAGTGTGTGGAGCTGCTCGGCGCGCTCGGCTACGGCGAGACCGAGCTGATCGAGAAGTGGGCGCGCGACTCGAAGATCCTCGACATCTTCGAGGGTACGCAGCAAATCCAGCTCTTGATCATCGCGCGCCGCCTGCTGAACCTGACGTCAGCCCAGCTGCGCTGAGCTGGCAGACGCCGGCTGTGCAGCTCGACAGAGCATCGCAGTCGGCATCGCTCGCGCAGGAGCGCAGCGCGTGCAGTGCCTCGCGGTAGTCGAGGAACGAGAACGCGTTTACGGTCACGAGACCAGAATGCGGAAATCAGCGCGGGAGAGCCAGCGTGCCCGTATACAGGATCGCGGCTAAGCGTATACCGCTGGTACACGGGCTTGGCGGTTCGGCCCGGGCTGTGTACATGCCGTATGGAGGGGTGGGAATGGCGGGACGAGCGGAAGCGACCACGATCTATGGCGAGAGCCTCGACGAGCTGCTGCGCAGCGGCAGCTTCGACGTGGAAGAGGTCGGGCGCCGCCTCGACCAGCTCAACCCGGCGGCACGCCTGACGGCCGTGCGTTCGCTCGGAGGGCGCGCGCAGGCGGAGCTGTTCGACGCCGCCAAGGGCATTCGCAAGCTGCGCCTGGAGGACCTCGTGCCGTTCAAGGTGCCCGCGATGCAGGAGGTGGCGCACGAGGGCAAGAACTCGCTGCCGGCGTTCACGCACTTCGCGAAGGTGTTCTGTCGGCCGAAGCAGGGCGAGGCGCGCGAGCTGTGGGGCTACAACCGCAACAGCAAGCTCGTGGAGCGCGCCGTGGGCCCCGGCTACTACGTCGCGTACGAGGGCCCGGGCGACGAGGTGCTCGTCGACTACACGCGCCAGCCCAAGGGCAAGCTCGCGCACTGGCCGGAGATCCTCGGCAACGAGGAGCGCCTCAGCCGCTTCGTCTACGCGGGCATGATCGACGCGCTCCGCGGCGTGTCGGAGCACGTGACCATCGGGCGCGCGATCCGCAACGGCAAGGTCGCGGACAACTGGTTCGTGCTCTGCCGTCAAGATCTCTAGCGCGTGCAGCTGCCCGCGAGGCCGCCATCGCCGTGATCGCCGAGCGCTGGCTCGGTGGGCGCGCATGCCCACCTCGAGAATGGGCGCGTACTCACCATCGCTGCGGCACAGCCTCGACATCGCCGCCTTGATCTCGCATATGATCATCGTAATATGAGCGCATGAACGCGAAGGCGGAGCAGAAGGAGCGCACGCACGAGGGCATCCTCGCGTCGGCGGCGAAGCTGCTGCGCGAGCGCGGCGTCGCGGGGGCGCGGGTGGCGGACGTGATGGCCGGGGCGGGGCTGACCGTGGGTGGCTTCTACGCGCACTTCAGCTCCAAGGAGGCGCTCGTCGACGAGACGCTCCGGCGCACCGCACGCGAGCTGCGCACGAGCCTGTTCGCGGGGCTCGATCAGAAGCCGGCGGAAGCGCGCGCGGAGGTCGTGCTCAAGCGCTACCTGTCCGCCAGGCATCGCGACAACCCGGAGACCGGCTGTCCGTTTCCCGCCATCACCAGCGAGATCGCGAACGAGGACGTGCATCGGCCGGTGCTTGCGGAGCAACTGAGCGCGCTGATC
>DASUME010000063.1:0-3221 GCA_036277895.1 Polyangiales bacterium | reverse complement strand
ACCGCTCGCGGAACTCCGCGGCCATCACGCTCATCTCGCCCGCCATGCGGCGTTGCTCGACGGCCTTCTGGACCTTCAGCAGCAGCTCCTGCTCGGTGAACGGCTTCTGGATGTAGTCGTGGGCCCCGAGGCGCATGGCTTCGACCGCGCTCTCGATGGTGCCATAAGCGGTCATGACGATGACCTCGGTCAGCTGCGAGACCTCCTTGGCCGCGCGCAGCACGTCGAGTCCATCCGTGCTGCCCATCTTGAGATCGGTGAGGACGAGGTCGTACACCTCCGACGACAGCCGATCGACCGCCGCCTCGCCGTTCTCGGCTTCATCCACGTCGTGACTCGCGCCGCGCAACATCATCGCGAGCGTCGTGCGCATGTTCCGCTGGTCGTCGACGACTAGAAGCTTCGCCATCTCACCCTGCCGCTTGCTCCTGCATGCAAAGCCGCATCCCCCGTGCGAGCTGCGCGACTGGCGCGCATTCGCTCACGAGCCGGCATCTAACACGCCCACCTGCGCCGTGCCTGCCGGCGGCGCCCGACTCGTCAAACAGCGTACCACGGGAGCGAGACGCGCACGGTCCGAGCACGGGTCCGCTCAGGCTAGCGACTCGATGGCGGCGCTGATCTCGTCGCGCAGCTCGGCGGGAAAGATGAGCCGCGGCCGGAGCGCGCGCTTGTTGCGCAGCTCGCGCAGCAGGAACGACACCTCACCCAGACGCGCCAGCGGGCGGTGACGTCGCGCGACCCAGAGCGCCTTCGCACGCGGCTCCTCCGACTCGGCGTAGGGGATGTCCGACGGCACATCCAACCACACGTAAAGGTCCGGTCGGTAGCCGCGGCGGCTCGCGATCTCGGCCGCGCGTGCATGCGCCGCGTGCCAGCTCGGCTCGGCTTCGGGGGTGTCCGCGAGCGGGATCGTCTTGGGCAGCGTGCGCGTCAGCAAGCGATCGCAGAGGTCGCGCAGGATCGGGTCGCGCGCCTTCTGCAGCGACGCGATCGCCGCCGTGAGCGAGGCGTCGTCGAGCTCCACGTACGCGCGCAGCGAGGGCTTCTCGGCGCGCGCGACGGTGGTGAAGGCCTCGGGCAAGTTGCCCCCGAGCTCGTGGCAATCGCGCAGCAGCTCGGTCGAGCGCGCGAAGATGGCGCGCACCAGCACCTCGGCCGCGCGCACCGCTTTGTGGTGATAGACCTGTTGGTACATGAAGTTGCGCGCGAGGAAGAAGCCCTCGATCGGCGGCAAGCCCTTGCGCCCTTCGACCGCGAGCACGGTGCTGCGCCTCCCGTCGGCCTCGGTGACTTCGCTGAAGCTCAGCGCGCGTAGCAGCCACTCCAGATCGAAGATGCCGTAGCGCACTCCGGTCATGTGCGAGTCGCGCAGCAGATAATCACAGCGATCGACATCGAGCGATCCGCTGACCGCGTGCCCGAGGTACGCGAGCCGATGTTCACCCCGCACCAGGGCCGCGACGCGCTCGGCGGTACCGTGGCCGAAGTCCTCGAGCGCAGCGTGCACCTCGGTGCCCGGGTCGAGGATCAGCGCACAGGTCCAGTCTTCGTGCCGCGGAGCATCGGCGAACACCTCTTCGAACAGGTGCGAGAAGGGGCCGTGCCCGAGATCGTGCAGCAGCGCGGCGGCGAGCGCGTCGCGGCAGGCGACCGCGTCGAGGCGTTCTTCCTTGGCGATCGCATGTTCCACCGTGCCGATGCGGTCGAGCAGCTTGCCCATCACGTGCGCAGTGCCGAGCGCGTGGGCGAAGCGCGAGTGCTCCGCGCCCGGGAAGACCTGCGACGCGAGCCCGAGCTGGCGGATACGCCGTAGGCGCTGCACCTCGCGCGTGGCCAGCAGGCGCTTGATCACGCGTTCGCGCTCGCCCTCGAAGGACACCAGGCCGTGCACCGGATCGCGGAGGATCATCTCGTTCCGACAAGTGTGCCCAAGCGGGCGTCGCGCGGCACGCGAAAGTCGGACAGGCGCGCCGATGTCACGGCCACCACGTCGTCGTGCCAGAGCGGGATCACCGGCAGATCGCGCGCGAGCAGGTGCTGCACGCGCTGGTAGGCGGCGAGGCGGGTGGGGCGATCGGTGTGGGAGCGGCCGTCTTCGAGCGCGGCGTCGAGCTCGGGATCGACCAGGCGCCAGCGGTTGGAGCCCTCACGCTTGCCCGGCAGCGGGATGCGATCGCTGGCGAAGAACCAGCTCAGCACGTGCGGCTCGACCACGTCCGGGCTCTGCAAGAAGGCGAGCTCGAAGCGGCCGCGCGCGAGATCGGCAAGCAGCGTTGCACCTTCGCTCGGGCGCACGTCGAGGTCGATGCCCACGTCGCGCAGCATGCTGGAGAGGGCACGCGCGATCGAGACCACGCCGCGGTCGCTGCTGGTGCGCACGGTGAGCGCGAGCCGAAAGCCGTCTTCCTTGAGCGGGTAGTTGGCAGCTTGGAGGAGCGCGCGCGCCTTCTGCGGGTCGTAGGCGTAGCTGGGCGTGCTGGCGTCGAAGGCCCAGTGGCTGGGTGCGATCCAGCTGCGCGCCGCGAGCGCGCGACCGCCCAGCTTGTGCGCGATCAGCTTGTCGCGATCGATCGCGTGCGCGATCGCCTGCCGCACGCGCGGGTCCTTGAGCGCCGAGTGCTCGAGGTTCAGGCCCACGTAGGTGGTGCCGACGCCGCGCTCCGCTTGAATGCGGAAGCCAGGGCGATCGAACAGCGGCAAGAGCAGCGATGGGATGGTGTTGAGCGCGAGGTCGCCGGCGCCGGCGAGCATGCGCAGGGCGCGCGTGTTGTCGTCGTGGATCACGAGCAGCTCGAGCTCGGGGTGGGCGATCGGAGCGCCGTGGTAGTGCGGGTTGGCGCGCAGCCAGAGCGAGCCGGTCTCGCGCTGCGCGAGCACGTACGCCCCCGCGCCGAGCGGCAGCTTGCCGGGCGTCGCGGGCTGGCGCGCGTCTTCGGCGCGCAAGATTGGCACCTCGAGATCGGTGAGGAAGGTGGCGTGTGGCGCCTTGAGCTCGAACACCACCTGCAGCGCGCCGTCGGCTCTCACCGAGGCGATGCGCGAGAACGTGCTGACGTAGCGGCTCTTCACGCGCGGATCGACCAGGCCCTCGAAGGTGGCCACGACGTCGGCGGAGTCGAGCGCGCTGCCGTCGGAGAAGCGGAGGTTGGGCTTGAGCACGGCGCGGTAGCGGGTGGGCGTCTCGACGTCGATGCGCTCGGCGAGGTCGGGCACGGTCT
>DASUME010000062.1:0-6235 GCA_036277895.1 Polyangiales bacterium | reverse complement strand
CTGCGTCGCGACCGCGGGGAAACCATGGGCGTGTTGATCGGCGAGCCCGGAGTGCGCGAAGCTGCGGCAGCGAGCCCCCGGCTCGAGCGGCGAGCGGACGGAGCGCAACGGTGGGTGGCGCCTCGTCCGGCATCTTCGTGGCTTTGAATTCGTAATATCCGGTACGATGCCACGGCTCGACCTGGAGCTTCGGGAGGACATTCGGATGGCGGACACGCGCAAGGACAAGCGCGCCCCAGTTTCGCTCAAGGTTCGTTTCAAGAGCGCGACCGTGGACGAGTTCATCGAGCACTACAGCAAGGACGTCTCGCGCGGCGGCATCTACATCAAATCCAGCAATCCGATGGCCGTCGGCACGCTGCTCAAGTTCCAGTTCCAGCTCAAGGACGAGTCCGCGCTGATCAAGGGTGTGGGTCGCGTCGTGTGGACGCGCGCCGAGGTCGACGCCACCACGGACTCGCCCGCGGGCATGGGCATCAAGTTCATCAAGATGGACAACGACAGCCGCGCGATCGTCGAGCGGATCATCGACACGAACGCGCCCGATCCGGGCAGCTACGTGAGCGGTCGGCTCAACGCCACCAGCGCCGAGCCCAGCTCCGCACCGCCGCCCGCGAGCGGAGGGGGCAACTTCTTCCCGGATCTTCCGCCGGCCGAGCTGCCGCCGCCCGAAGATCGCACCGCGGTCCGACACGCGACGCAGTTCCTCGCCAACGCGCTGAAAGAAGGCAACGACGAGGCGACCGCGGCCGAAGCGGCCCTCAAGGCCGAAGAAGCCAAGAAGCGGCAGGACGAGGTCGAGGCGGAGCGCAAGGCCGAGGCTGCCAAGCCCGTGCAGGAGGAGCCTGCCGTCGAGCAGGAGCCGGAGCCCAAGTCGCCGCTGCCGTCGATGATCATCGACCCGAGCCTCGACGCGCGCCCGGGTCGACCTTCGGAGGTCGCGCGCGAGACCGACGTCACGCCGTTGCCCCGGCCGTACGCTGCGATCATCGGGCCGCCCGGTGGCGACGACGCATCGGAGCCGGACACCGAGCCGCCGCCGCCGCTGGACCCACCGCCGAGGAAGTCGCCCACGACTTCGATCCCCGTGCCTGGGGCGGGGCCGAAGCGCAACCTGGTCCCGATCCTCGCGATCGCGGTGGTGCTCGCGATCGCGGCCTGGGTCGCGCTGCGCGGTGGGCCGGAGGAGACGGTCGTGGACGAGCCGCCCGTGCAGCCAGCCGCGGTCGCGCCCGCGGCCAAGGTGGAGGAGCCCACGCCCGAGCCGGTGGCCGAGCCAGCGCTGCCGGTCGAGGAGCTCACGCCCGATGCCGCGGTGGCGGTCGAGGAGAAGCCGATCGCAGGCGCGGAGGTCGCGCTGGTGTCGGTGCACGTTGCGCCTGTGCCGCGCGAGGCCGAGATCTACGTCGGCGGGGAGAAGAAGGGCGAGGGCAACCTCGCGCTGGAGCTTCCGATCGGGAGTGCGAGCACGGTCAGCGCGCGCGCCAAGGGCTACCTGGACGCGACGCAGACGGTGACGCCGGTCGCGGGCAAGAGGGTGCCTGCGATCAAGCTCAAGCTCAAGCCGCTGCCGTTCATCGTGCACGTGGAGACCACGCCCCCCGGCGCCGCGATCAACGTGGCAGGCGTGAAGGGCGTGACGCCGACGGATCTGACGCTCGACCGGCCGCCGACGCAGGAGCTGTCCGTGACGGCGAAGCTCGATGGCTACGAGCGCGCCCTGACGCGCATCCCGCCCGGCTCGTTCAGCGAGGGCGACAACGCGATGCGCACGCAGCTGAACCTGACGCTGCAGGCGAAGCTACCCGAGGCGACAGCCAAGGAAGCGACGCCCGAGCCGGCCCCCAAGAAGCCCGCGAAGAAGGCGACGCCCAGGGCGAACATCCCGAGCGAGAAGCCCGTCGAGGGCGCCGAGCCCGCCAAGGCCGCGGAAGAACCCGCCGCTGCCCCGCCGCCCCCCGCGGACCCCGAGCCCCCCAAAGAAGAGCCGAAACCCGAGCCGTTGCCAGGCAACCCGTTCGGCAACTGACCTCTCATCGTCGTCGTCCACGTACGCTCACGACAACGACCACGACAACGAGTTGTTAGCGGCGGCGTAGCTCGCGGCTGCTGACCCTTGGGCCGAGGTACGTCACGGGGCCTTTGCGGGCGCGGCCGGCGGTGAGCATGAAGGCGATGCCGGCCAGGAAGCCGCCGATGTGGGCGACGAACGCGATGCCGGCGGTCTCGGTGGAGCTCAGGTTGCTGCAGCTCGAGAACACCTGCATCCCGAACCAGAGCAGGATGAAGAACGCGGCGGGCAGCTCGAAGAAGAAGAAGATGGGCACGAACGTGACCACCCTCGCGCGTGGGTACATCAACACGTAGGCGCCGAGCACGCCCGAGATCGCGCCCGATGCGCCGACCAGGGGCAGCTGGCTGCCGGGTTGCGCCAGCGAGTGCGCCAGCACCGCGATCACACCCGTGATGAGGTAGAACACGATGAAGCGCCCGTGCCCGAGAGCGTCCTCGACGTTGTCGCCGAACACGTGCAAAAACCACATGTTCGACATCAGGTGCGCGAGCCCTCCGTGCATGAACATGCTGGTGAACGGCGTGCTCAGCGCCGGCCCGTAGCCCGACAACAGGTAGTAAGGCACCGCCCCGTGCTGGTTCACGAACAGCTGATTCTGGGTCGGCGTCAGCTCGACGTACTGGTACACGAAGAACGCGATGTTGATCGCGATGAACGCGTAGGTGACGTAGGGCACGCGCCGGGTCGGGTTGATGTCGCGCAGCGGGATCACGGTAGTCTCCGGCAAGTACCACAGTGGTCGAGAACGCGCGACAGCTGGCATTTGCAGGGGAGGGCGCGCGCTCCCCTCACCGCCGGCAAAGCCGTCGCTGAGCCTGCCCTCCGCGAGGCTCGCTGCGCTGGCGTTTTGCAGCCTTCTCGCAGCGCGACGATTGCGAGCGGCTACAATCCTGCGCCATGTCCAGCGCGGTCGAGATCTTGGGGCGCGACGGACCGCTCTCCCGCGCCTTGTCTGGCTACGAAGAGCGCACCGAGCAGCTCGCGATGACCCAGCTGGTCGAGCGCGCGCTCGACGAGGACGCCGTCGCGCTGGTCGAGGCCGGCACCGGCACCGGCAAGACCCTCGCGTACCTGGTGCCAGCGATCCTTTCGGGCAAGAAGGTCGTCGTCTCCACCGGCACCAAGACCCTGCAGGAACAGATCTTTCTGCGCGACCTGCCGCTGCTCGAGCGCCACCTCGACCGCCCGGTCTCGGCCGCGATGATGAAGGGCCTCGGCAACTACCTGTGCCTGCGCCGGTACAGCGAGTTCATGGCCTCGCCCGAGAGCGAGCGTGTGCACTCACCGCGCGCGCTCGAACAGCTGCGCTCGTTTCGCCTGCGCACGTCCACCGGCGAGCGCTCCGAGATCGAGCTGCCCGATGACTCACCGCTCTGGGCCGAGGTCGCGAGCGGCTCGGACACGCGCATCGGCCAGCGCTGCCCGCACTACGAAGCGTGCTTCGTCACCAAGATGCGCCGCCAGGCGGAGGACGCGCAGGTGCTGGTGGTCAACCACCACCTGTTCTTCGCCGATCTCGCCGTGCGCGGCCCCCACGGCGGCAGCGCCATCCCCGACTACGACGCGGTGATCTTCGACGAGGCCCACCAGATCGAGGGCGTAGTCACCGAGTTCTTTGGCGTGCGCGTCAGCAGCGCGCGCGTGGAGTCGTTGATCCGCGACGCCGAGCGCGCCTTTCGGGCGCAAAAGGTGCTCGACGAGATCATGCCCACGTGCACCGCCGTGCTCGCGAGCGCGAGCGAGTTCTTCGCCAGCCTGCCGCGCGAGCTGGAGCCGGGACGCCGACTGTTGCCGCGCGACGCGCTGGCCGATCAAGCCCACGCCATGCAGAGCTTCGACGCGGCGCTCGAGGTGCTGGCGGGTGAGGCCAAGGCGCGCGCGGCGCAGAGCGAGTCCGTGGTGCAGCTGTTCAAGCGCACCGCCCGCCTGCGCGACGACCTCGCGATCGTGCGCGAGCAGCGCGACACCCACGTCACCTGGACCGAGACGCGCGGCGCACGCACCGCCGTCGGCGCCAGCCCGGTGGACATCGGCGACGTGCTCCGCGAGCGCATGTTCGATCGCGGCGGCGCGGCCGTGTTCACCAGCGCCACGCTGACCACCAGCAAGAGCTTCTCGTTCTTCAAGCAGCGCATCGGCCTCGACTTCGAGCCGCTGGAGCTGAGCGTGCCGTCGCCGTTCGACTACCCGCTGCAGGCCGCGCTCTACCTGCCGCGCGACCTGCCGGAGCCGCGCCACCCGGCGTTCCTCACGCGCGCCGCCGAGGAGATCCGCCAGCTGCTCGCGATGACGGGCGGGGGGGCATTCGTGCTCTGCACCTCGCTGCACAACATGCGCCGCCTGCACGCGCTGGTCGCGCCGGCGCTCGCGCGCGCGCCTTTGATCCAGGGCATGGCGCCCAAGCACGAGCTGCTGCAGACGTTTCGCGCGCGTACCGACTCGGTGTTGTTCGCGAGCCAGAGCTTCTGGGAAGGCGTCGACGTGCCGGGTGACGCGCTACGCCTCGTGATCATCGACAAGCTGCCGTTCGAGGTGCCGTC
Organism: Polyangiales bacterium; assembly: GCA_036277895.1. Taxonomy (GTDB): domain Bacteria; phylum Myxococcota_A; class Polyangia; order Polyangiales; family DASUME01; genus DASUME01. The sequence continues at coordinate 1,621 of DASUME010000062.1, read as the reverse complement.
CGACCCGCTCGTGCAAGCGCGCTGCGAGCGACTGCAGGCGCAGGGGGAGTCCGCTTTCATGCGCTACCTCATCCCGAGCGCTGCGTTGTCGCTGAAGCAAGGCTTCGGCCGCCTGATCCGGACCCGCAACGATCGTGGCGTGGTGGCGGTCCTGGACAGTCGGCTGAGCAACAAGAGCTACGGCCGCGTGCTGCTCAGCAGCCTGCCGGACGCCAGCCGTTGTTACTCGCGCGACGAAGTCACTGCGTTCTGGCAGAGCGGGGAGCGCGCCTTGTCGGGTTTTGCCCAGCTGCCGGAGTGAGCACTGCAACTGCGGAGACAATCCGCACCTGGGTACACCCCTGCAAAAGTGGCTGCGCGAACCCTCAACAGCGTCAGAACTACGCTGTAGACTCGTACGGCCATGGCAGGTCACGTCGTGCTCGTCGTCGATGACAACCCAACCAACTTGAAGCTCATTGCCTATCTCCTGCAGGCAAAGGGGTACGACGTGCACACGGCCACCGATGCCGAAGCCGCGCTCGAACAAGTCGCGAACGTGAAGCCCGCGCTGATCCTGATGGACCTGCAGCTGCCGGGCATGGATGGCCTGGAGCTCACGCGGCGCCTCAAGGCGGATCCCGTCACCAAACACATCGTGGTGATCGCGGTCACCGCCTACGCGATGAAGGGCGATGAAGAGCGCGCGCGCGCCGCCGGCTGCGACGGCTACGTGCCGAAGCCCGTCGACACCCGCGCGCTGCCGCACATCGTCGCCCGCCATCTGGGGTTGTCCGACGAGAAGATCTGAATGGAGCTCCCATTCAGTATCTTGCTAGTCGAGGATCACGCCGCGACCCGCGAGACGGTCCGGCAGGCGCTGGCCGACGCCGGCTTCGTGGTGCACGTCGCGCGCGATGGCGCGCGCGCGCTCGCGTTGATGAGCGCCGAGCGCCCGCAGATCGTGCTGCAGGACTTGATGCTGCCGGACATCGACGGCTTCGCGCTCGCGCGCAAGCTGCGCTCGCTAGCGGACGGAGCGCCGCTGCGCTTGATCGCGTTCTCGGGGCGGGTCAGCAACCTGGAGGCACAGCGCATCTCCGAGCTCGGCTTCGACGACGTGATCACGAAGCCGACCCTGCCGTCGCGACTGGTGGAGCTGATGCGTGGCGAGCGTGAGACGGTCGTGCAGATGCAGAGCGCGCTGCAGTCGCTGCACGAGCTGTCCGACCCACTCGCGCCGCGCGCGCCGACCAGCCCTCCGCCGAGCAACAGCCAGGAAGGCGAGGGCGAGCTGCTGCGCCGCTGCAGCGCGCTGTCCGCCGAGCTGACGGTGCTGCGCGCGAGCTCGCAGGCGGTGCTGCAGGAGGGTGACGTCGAGGGCGCGCTGATCACGGCGCTCGCGGCTTGCTTCGACGCGGGCCAGGACGCGTTCGGCGCGCTCTACGTCTACGACGGCGACCAGCTGCGCGCGCGTGTGCTCGGCAGCGAGCGCCAGTCGGGCGTGGGCGCACTGGCCGGCTTCTTCGGGCACGAGACCTGGCTGCGCGCGGCGATTCAGGACGGCCGCCCGCGTCCGCTGTCGGAGGCGGACGAGGACGTGCGCGAGGCGGTCGAGGCCGCAGGTGTGCAAGATGCGCTG
>DASUME010000061.1:0-4988 GCA_036277895.1 Polyangiales bacterium | reverse complement strand
GGGCTCGCGCATCGTGTGCGGGCCGCCGATCAAAAGGCACTGGCCGTGCTCCTCGGTGAAGACGATGGCGGGTCGCTCGAGTTTGTTTAGCGGCAGGCTGATGCAGCGGCTGTCCCGGCGACGGTATGCGTCCCGAAGGTGCTCCTCGAGGACCTCGCGAATGTCCTCGCACGCGAGAGACGCGACGTAGCCCACGAAGGGAGAGAGCTCCGCGTCGCTGGCCCACCCGAGAGCACGCGCGAGCATCCGCAGGTCGCCATCGCGCGCCGCGATACCCCGAAGCAGCGAAGGAAGGTTCCGCGAGAGTGCTTGTCGCAAGCGGAGCCTGTCTCGCGTCTCAGCTAGCCAGCTCATGCATCCCCCTGAGTCGCGTAGTTGCAGATCAGCACCTCGCTCACGGCCGCCCGCTTCCTCGGGTTGCAGCTGATGGCGCGTGGGGCGAGCACGCGTGAGATGCGAAAGCCTTGGTAGAGATCGCGAACGAAGGGCACGTCCGCGTTCGACAGCATCAGCTTCGCGCCACGGCGGTCGAGCTCGCCGAACAGGTCGCGTAGCGCGCGTTGATCGCTCTGGGTGAAGCCGTCGCGCGCATAGGCCGTGAAGTTGGCTGTGCGCGAGAGAGGCTCGTAGGGTGGGTCCAGGTAGACGAAGTCGCCTGGTCTGCCCAACTCGATCAGCGCCTGAAATGGCGCGCAGCGAACGTCCACGCCGTGCAGGCGTGCGCTCGCGCGTCGCAGCGCACTCGCGTCGAGGATCGTGGGCCGGGTGTAGCGACCCATCGGCACGTTGAAGTGACCGCGCTTGTTGACGCGGTACAAGCCATTGAAGCAGGTCTTGTTGAGGTAGATGAACAGTGCGGCGCGCTCGGCGTCGCTTGCGTGTTCACGCGCGTTGTAGCGCACGCGCGCTTGGTAGTAGCACTCCTTGTCGTGCCTCCCGGCGAGCTCCGCGAGGTGGCGCAGTACGACCTCGACTTCGTCGCGCACGGCCTGGTAGGCCGTGACCAAGTCTGGGTTGACGTCGCAAAGAAGTGCGCGATTCGGTGCGCGATCGAAGAACAGTGCGGCGCCTCCTGCGAAGGGCTCGACGTGACGCATTCGGTCGACACCCGGCGGGAGCCGTGCGCAGAGCGACGGAAGGAGTGCTCGTTTCCCTCCGACCCACTTGAGGAACGGGCGCGCGGACGCGCAAGCCGAACGCTCGTTCCTTGCATCGTTGTCAAGCGTCCGTGCTGCACGCTGCGCGCACGAGAGCATGAATGACTGATGCGCACTTCTCATGCTGACGTCCCGTACGTGAGGAGGTCGAATTGAGAGGGCGCGAGGACGTCGCCGTTGCCGTGAAAGTCGAACATCTCGCACTGCGCAAGCTCTGTCCGTGCGAGCTCGCAGAACTCGGGTACGTTCTCCCAGCCAAGAGCGTCTCGCCCATGCTCCTTGGCCGCGACAAGGGTCGTTCCTTTGCCGGCGAACGGATCCAGCACGAGCTCGCCTGGCAGTGAGAACCAACGTACGAGCCAACGCGCGTGGCTAACATCACGCGGACACGGGTGCTTGCTGCGACCGCGACCACGCTTTCCAGCGGCTGTCCACTCGCTCGGCACCGGCGCTTCTCCAGCGGCGACTTGAGCGAGAGTCGGGCGGCGGGGCTCGCCGAAGACGTAGGCGACATCGCTGCCCATCAGCGTCATGCCGAGAGGGGTCGGATGCGAGTAGCGCATCCAGCAGGTGCGCCAGTACGGCCAGTGCGACGGTACTGCGCTCATGAAGCGCGGATCGGTCATGCAGCCGACTTGGAGCACGACGTGGCTCACTTTGCCGACGAGCTGTTCGAGCACGTCGTGCAACAGCTCGTGTGCATCTACGCCGGGGAAGAGCTTCTTGTTGCGGTTCGGCCAAATCGGATCAGTGATCACGACTGTTGGTCGGTGAGGTTCAAACGCGCGCGCGAGCGCGCAGGCGTCGCCGCATACGATGTCTTGGTGAGTCATCGCGCGCCCCGTGCGAGTGCTTCAAGACGTTGTGTCACCCAGGGAATCTCGCGCTGAAGAACGGCGGTTTCCCGCTCGGCATTGGCTTCGCTGTCCGGGTGCTCCGGGCGACGGTCGCAGATCGGGTCGCTGAACGCTGCATTGCGCAGCAGGTCGGCGGCGAACCGAAGCAGGTAACGGCGCGCTTCGCGCGCGCCCATCACCCTGTCGCGGTGCCCGGCCGTCACTGCGCCTGCTCCGGCGCGACCCATACAGCATCGCTGCTCAGCGAGAACGCGCCCAACGCGGCTTCGGTGAGTGCGATCAGCATCTTCTCGGCGATCGCCCGCGCTGCGGGCGGTGGCACGGCGTTGCCGATTCGCTCCTGGTCGGACGTGCTGATCGCGTCGCGCGGCACACGAAAGCTGGCGAGCTCCAGCGGTTTGCCGTTCACGCGCAGCGGAAGGCCCTGCAGCGCCGCGAGCTCCAGCTTGGTCATCGGACGGTGCCACGTGCCGTCTTGCGCGATGATGATCGGCAAGAACGGGGGCGGCTTGCGCGGGTCTGCAACAGCCGCCATCGCGTTGTCGACGCTGAACGAGCCGGTGATGGTGCGTGCCGACTCGTCCCACGCGAGCACGCCGTACGCGCCCGCGCGCGGCGAGCAGCGGACGCGGATGTCCGCCACCGAGTAGGCGCCACAGCCGACCGCGGTCTTGCCGGCGATGGTGCGCGCGGCGTCTTCCCAGTTCAGCACCGCATAGCCAGCGTCGTAGGCGGTCGACACGCGCGGGTCGGCAACACTCGGCGCGCCCGAGCCGACGCGGTTCGCGCCAATCACAGCACCTGCAGGCTCGTCCCAGCCCTTGACGCGGTACTTGTTGTGGTGCGCGTTCGGGTTGTTCGCCGCGGGCAGAAAGATTGCCGCGCGCGGGTCCGCCACGTTCGTCACGCCGTTCGACCCGCTGCCGCCGATCGTTCCGGTGGGGGTGCACCACTCCTCGATCGCGTGGCGCTTGAACTGCTCCCGCCGTGCTTGCCCCTCGGCCAGCACTCCCTCGAGGTCGCGCCAGTCTCCGCCAGCGGGGATGAGTGCGAGACGCACCCAGTTGAGCCACGAAAGCTTGGGGAGCTCGTGCATCCGGCCCCACGCGCGAGCCTCGACCGTGCCGGGCACGGGCAGTTCCGAGAGCACCTCGCCGCAGCCGCGCACGCGCTTGGCCGGCGGCTGGTAGAGGAACGGCGCACACTTGCGCGGAAGTCGCGCGACGAGCAGGTAGCGCTTGCGCCTCTGCGCGAGTCCACCGAGCTCGCCGCAGTCGTGGAACCCGTCGGTCAACACGTAGCCGGCGCTCCGGAGCAGCTTGCGGACCTGCGCGAGCATCGCGGCCGCGCGCGTCTTTAAACGTGGCACGTTCTCGAGCAGCACCAGAGGTGGCAGGTCGTCCGCCCAGGCCTTGAGCATGAGGCGCGTCCAGACCAGCGCGAGCTCGTTCATCGCGGCGTACTTGGGCGTCTTGCTCTTGGTCGCTGACAGCAACCCGCTCGCGCCCTTGCATGGCGGCGAGAAGAACACGACATCCGGAGCGCGGTGACCGAGCGTGCGGCGCCCGTCCGCAACCGTCAGCGCCTGCACGTCGGCGCAGAGCTCGGGCACACCGGTCAGGTACTCGAAGTCGGCGCAGGCGCGCGGGTCGAAGTCGATGCCGCCGACGCATTCGAAGCGCGCGGAGACATCCATTCCCGGGAGCTTGATCTCGGCATCGAGGAAGCCGCGCGCGCCAGCGCCCAAGCCACCGAAGGGGAAAGCTGCACGAAACAGGAACTCTCGCATTGGAGTGGCCTTTCAGGTCTCAGCCGGAAGCTGCGAACGACGGTCGTTGGCGAAGTACGGCATCGCGACCGCGCGATTCCCGTTCGCACGGGTTAGGTCGCGCGCGTCGTGTCGTGTGCGTCTGGAGTGCGTAGCGTTGCGCGCCGTTCAGTTGCTTTGGACGTCACGCGGACGATCGAGCGCGTGCTCGGCTTTCTCGGCGCGCGCAGCCCGGATGAAAGGCCGCACGAACGCCACTACCGCGAACCCAGCCATCACGAAGAGGGCGAGACTGACGGTGCGGATGGGACCGAGGACGCCCCACGCGGTCCACAGCGCCGCCGCTAGGCAAGCGTCCAGCTCAGGGATTGAACGCTGAATCGCGATTCGCGCGAACGAGCTGACGACGAGCCACATCGCGAAAAACACGAAGAGAGCGCTATGGATCAGCTGCGCCACGCCGTCCTCGAGGACGGGCCAGTTGGCGGCCCAGGTGTGAGCGCCGAGATAGCTGAGGCCGCTGGCTAACGTCAGGACAAAGGACCCGAACAGCGCGATCCCGCGGACGCGTGCGCGGTCGACCAGGCCGGTCTCCTGATGAAGGAAGGGGCTGGCCCACGTCATGGCCGCACCTGGTACAAGGCGTGCTCGCCCCGCAGGCCCTGTGCGACTCCCTCCGGCAGCGCCCAGACGTCACGCTCCGGTGACCAGCAGAGCACCACGCGCGCAGCATGCGAAACGCCTGCTGCGTCGCTCCATCCCACGTAGCCGAACACCTGCTGCCGGACGCCGCCTTGCGACCGACACGGTGCGTCCGGCTCCGCATCCGTCGCATCGACCTCGTGACTGAGCGGATAGCCGAGCAAGGTTTCCCAGCCCCATCGACCCCACGCACTGAGGATCGCGCCATAGACCATCGCGGTTTGCTGCGCTCGCCCTTGAGAGGTTGCGTAGGAATGCGAGTAGATCGCGCCCACGCCGAGGTTGCCTTGGAAGAACTGGAACGCGCCGACGCCGTCGGGCGTAGCGAGGGGCGCGTCCTGATGGGGCGTCTTGAACGTACTCTGGTAGAGGTCGGGCGGGATGCTGTAGAGGCGGTACAGGTTGATCGCTCGGCTGCCGTCGGCGTCAGCGGCGAGTGCGCTCTCGACGCGTGAGGCCTCTGCGTCGTCCCAGTTGCTTCCGTCGGCGGGGTCTTCCGCGCAC
>DASUME010000060.1:0-2417 GCA_036277895.1 Polyangiales bacterium | reverse complement strand
AGCGGACCTGGTTCCTGCGCACCAGCTGGCGGCACAGCTCCAGCAGGTGGCCCGGGTTGCCGCGGGCGATCTCGTCGAGCCGCTCGGCCAGCCGCGGCACGCGGTCGTCCGAGCCAAACACCGAGCGCAGCAGCTCCAGCGTCTCGCTCGTCGCGAACGGCGAGAGCGTGAGCCGATGCGAAGCGCGAGCCAGCGCGTGCTCGAGCGGACGCGTGCCCTGCTCCGGCAGCGAGCACACCAACAGCAACGACGAGCCGCGCAGCTCCAGCGCGAGCGAGACCAGGAACGACAGCGACTCTTCGTCGCTGCGCTCCAGCCCGTCGAGCAGCAACACCAGCGGGTGTGTACTCGCGAGCGCGAGCAGCCAGTCGCGCAGGCCCATCTGCGCGCGCATACGTACGCCGCTCTCGATCGCGCGCGGGGCGCTCAAGCCCAGTCGCTCGCGCAGCCGCGGCGACACCTGCGCCAGCACCGCGGCGTGCGGTCGAAGCGCGGCGCGCGCCGCCGTGGGTTGCACATCGAGCAGCTGCCCAGCGAGCGCCGTCGCGGTCGCGAACGAGCCCTGCTGGCTCGCCGCATCCACGTACACCACGGTCGCGGCGCTGGTGCCCAGCTCCAGCTCCAGCTCGCGCAGCAAGCGCGTGCGGCCCTGCCCCGGCTCCCCCGCGACCACCACACACTGCCCGCGTCCGCGCGCGGCGAGCATGTACAGTCGCCGCAAGCGCCGCCGCTCGCGCGTGCGCCCCACGAACGCCGGGTGTGCGAGCTGCGCCTCCGCCAGCTCGTGCGACGGCGACGAGCCCTCCCCGAGCAGGTGATCGAGCCGGTCGAGCAGCTGCGCCGTGCTGGCCGGCCGCCCGAGCGGCGAACGACTCAGCAGCTCCGCAACGAGCGCATCCAGCTCGTCGGGGATCGGCGGAAGGTCCATGCGGCCGAGCTCTGCGATCGCGTGCGAGGGCGGGCGCGGCTCCTGCTTCCAGAGCTCCTCCAGCTGCGCGATCGTGCGCGCGGGGAACGCGTTCAGGCCAGTGAGCAGGAAGTAGGCGACCGCGCCGAGCGCGTAGAAGTCCGCGCGCGCGTCGAGCGGCTGACGCTCCAGCGCCTCGGGTGGCACACACGGCGGGGTGCCCACCAGGTTGGATGACGGCCCGAACGGGGCCAGCGTACCCAGGTCGATCAGCTTCACGCGCCCGTCCGGGGTGCGCCACAGGTTGCGCACGCTGATGTCACGGTGCACCAGCCCACGCCCGTGCAGCACACCGAGCCCCTCGGCCGCGTCCCGCAGCAGCCCGCACACCTCGCGCCAGGGCAGCGGCGTACGGCGCGCCAGGTCGTCGCCGGTGAGCAGCTCCATGGTGTAGAACGCGCCCGCTTCGTCGCGCCCGAACTCGTGCGCGCGCACGATGCGCGGGTGGCGCAAGCTGGCGAGCGTGCGGAACTCGAACTCGAACTGTGCGTGCACCTTGGGCAAAGCGATCGCCGGCAGGCGCTTGAGCGCGAGCCGGGTGCCGCGTTCGACGTCGAGCACGCGCAATACCTCGCCGACTCCACCGCGGCCGAGGCTGCCCTCGACCCGATAGCGCCCTGCGATCAAGGTCGCGCTCATGACGATAGCTGTACCCCTGTGCGCACGGCTGCTGCGCGCTACGTGGGGATCAGTGTACCGAAGCCGCTCGCTGCCTGGTCAATGTCCAGATCGGCCACTACCGAGATGGCGACAGACCGCGTTCGCCCGCGTACGTGTTGGTGTAGGTGGTGGTCACCAGATAGCTCTCACGCGTGCTCTTCTCGATCTGCTTCTCGATCAAGGAGCCGAGCCCGAGCGCGGACACGCTGATCTCCAGCTCGACCCGGTGCAGCATGCCTTGCGGGTGCGGCAGCGCGTGGATGATGCCGGCCACGCGCGTCTCGCCGGCCTTCACGCTCGACTCGTTCGCGAACTCCCAGACCTGCCGCGCGGGATCGAACGTGCCGGACTCGACGTAGTAGATGCGGCCGCGCAGCGCGTTGCGCAGGAGCTCGGGCCCACTCAGCGGCGGCTCGGCGCGCAGCTTGCGCTCGATGCGTCCGTCCGCGTGCGTCTCCAGCGACTGCACTTCGTAGCTCTCGAAGCCGAGCGCGCGGTACAGACCCGCGTTGTACTCCGCATCGAAGAACAGACGGCTCCAGAACACGTCCGGGGCGACGTGGAAGACGCTCTCGATTTTAGTCTGCATGGCTGGCCTGCACGGCCGGGTCTTACTCTTCGACCGCGAGCAGGACCACCGTGCAGTTGTCTTCGCCGCCGTGCTCGTTGGCGACCTCGATCAGCGCCTTGGCGGCCTGCTCCAGGTCCTTCTCGCGCACCACCAGATCCCGGATCTCTTCGTCGGTGAGCATGCCGCTCAGCCCGTCCGAGCAGAGCAGGTAGCGATCGC
>DASUME010000059.1:0-10373 GCA_036277895.1 Polyangiales bacterium | reverse complement strand
CGCGGCCCCGCAGCAGCTCGCGCGCGGCACCGTGCACGCGCGCTTCGAGGCGCACGCGGATCGTACGCCCGATGCGATCGCGGTGGTGTGCGAGGGCGAATCGCTCAACTACCGCGAGCTCGATCGCCGCGCCAACGCGGTCGCGCACAAGCTGGCGGAGCTCGGCCCGGACGCGCGCGTCGGGCTGTGCAGCGAGCGCTCGATCGCGATGATCGTGGGACTGCTCGGCGTGCTCAAGGCCGGTGCCGCGTACGTGCCGCTCGACCCCAAGTGGCCGGCGGCGCGCATCGATGAGGTGCTGCGCGACAGCGGAGCGCGTGTGCTGCTGGCGGACGCAGCGCTGCATCGCGAGGTGATCTCGATCGACAACGCGCAGGCCGAGCGCTTGCCGCCGCGCGCGCTGGAGACCTCGCTCGCGTACCTGATCTACACCTCGGGCTCGACCGGCAAGCCCAAGGGCGTCGCGATCGAGCACCGCCAGCTGTGCAGCTACCTCGACGGCATCGAGGCACGCTTGCCACTCGAAGACGTGCGCAGCATCGCGTTCGTGTCGACGGTGGCCGCCGATCTCGGGCACACGGGGCTGTTCGGCGCGCTGTGCGCGGGGCGCACGCTGCACGTGATCCCGAGCGAGCGCACCTTCGATCCCGATGCCTTCGCGGAGCGTATGCACGAGCAGCGCATCGACGCGCTCAAGATCGTACCCAGCCACCTCGGCGCGTTGCTGGAGGCAACGCAGCCCGAGCGCGTCTTGCCGCGCCGGGTCTTGATCCTGGGCGGCGAGGCGGCGAGCCCGGCGTTGCTCGCCAAGGTTCGTGCGCTCGCGCCCGACTGCGTCTTGATCAACCACTACGGTCCGACCGAGACCACGGTCGGCGCCTTGACCCACCGTGCCAGCGAGGAGCGGGAATTGCCGCTCGGTCGCCCGCTGCCGAACGTTCGCGCGTACGTGCTCGACGCGAGCCTGTCGCCGCTGCCGGCAGGCACGGCGGGCGAGCTGTTCCTCGCCGGTGAGAGCGTCGCGCGCGGCTACCACAAGCGCCCGCAGCTGACCGCGGAGCGCTTCGTGCCGGATCCGCTCGCGTGCACGCCGGGCGCTCGCATGTACCGCACTGGCGACCGCGCCCGCTTCCGGGACGACGGCAGCCTGGAGTTCCTGGGCCGCATGGACCACCAGCTCAAGGTGCGCGGCAACCGCGTCGAGCTTGGTGAGATCGAGGCGCGTATACGCGCCCTACCCGGCGTGCGCGACGCGGTCGTGATCGCACGCGAACAGCGGCTCGTGGGCTACGTGGTAGGCGAGCTGGAAGGTGTGCTCGCGGCGCTCGCGCAGAGCTTGCCGGACTACATGGTGCCGAGCGCGCTGATCGCGCTGCCCGCGCTGCCGCTGACCGCGAACGGAAAGATCGATCGCAACGCGCTGCCGAGCGAGCAGCCGACCGCACCGCAGCGAGTGGTGGCGCCCACCGGTCCGGTCGAGACGGCGCTGGTCGAGATCTGGCGCAGCGTGCTCGGCGTCGACGAGCTGTCCGTGCACGACAACTTCTTCGCGCGCGGTGGCGACTCGATCCGCAGCCTGCAGGTGATCGCGCGCGCCAACCAGCGCGGCATCAAGCTCAGCCCCAAGCACCTGTTCGAACACCCGACGATCGCGCAGGTCGCCAAGGTCGCCATGCAAGGACCCGCGAAGATCGGGGCGCGTGCAGCGGCGTTTGCGCTCAGCGGCCTCTCGCCCAGCGAGCAGGCGCGCGCGCTCGGCGAGCTGGCGTCGCTCGAGGACGCCTACCCGCTGTCGCCGATGCAGGAGGGCATGCTGTTCCACACCCGGCTCAACCCGGGCAGCGGAATGTACCTGATGCAGCAGCACTACCAGTGGAACGGTGCGCTCGACGTGGCGCGCGTCACCGAGGCCTGGCGCCTGGTCGCGATGCGCCACGCGATCCTGCGCACCTCGTTCGTGTGGGACGAGCTGGAGCGCCCGCTGCAGCGTGTGCACAAGATGATCGACATGGCCGCCGTCGTGCACCACGTCGATCTGCGCGGGCTCGAGCCCGCGAGGCAGGAGGCCGAGCTGCGCGCGACGCTCGAGGCCGAGCTCGCTCAGGGGCTCGACATGACGCGCGCGCCGCTGCTGCGCCTGCGCATCTTCCAGCTCGACGCGCAGAGCTACCGGATCGTGCGCAGCTTCCACCACATCCTGACCGACGACTGGTGCTTCTCGGTGCTGATGATGGAGTGCCTGCAGTTCTACGCCGCGCTCGGCGAGGGGCGCACGCTGTCGTTGCCCGAGCCGCGCCCGTACCGCGACTACATCGCCTGGCTCGCCGGCAAGGACTCGAAGGGCGCCGAGCGGTTCTACCGCGAGCAGCTGCGCGGCTTCACGAGCGCGACCTCACTCGGCATCGAGCACGCGGTCGCGGACACGAAGGCGAGCGGCGTGGGCGACGCCTTCTTCGAGCTGAGCCCGGAGCAGAGCGCACGCTTGATGGCGCTGGCGAGCGAGCACGCGCTGACGCCGAATACCTTCGTGCAAGGTGCGTGGGCCGTGCTGCTGAGCCGCTACGCGCAGACCGAGGACGTGCTGTTCGGCGTCACCGTCGCCGGCCGCCCCACCGAGCTGCCGGGTGTGGAGACGATCGTGGGCCTGTTCATCAACAGCCTGCCGCTGCGCGTCGACGCGTCGCCTGCGCAGCCGCTGCTGCCGTTCCTGAAGGAGCTGCTCGCGAACAACTACCGTGTACGCGAGCACGAGCACCCGCCGCTGGTCTCGATCCAGGGCTGGAGCGAGTTGCCCGCGGGAGAGGCTCTCTTCAAGAGCTTGATCGTGTTCGAGAACGCACCGCAGGACGAGCGCCTGGGCGATCAGGTGAGCGAGGTGGAGGTCGCATTCGACGGCGACCGCGTGCACACGAACTATCCGATGACCGTGGTCGCGTACCCCGGCGAGCGGATCGGCGTGCGGCTCTCGTTCGATCGCCGCTGGTTCGAGCAGGACGCCGTCGAGCGCATGCTGCAGCACCTGCGCGGCCTGCTCGAAGACATGGCCACGCGCCCTGCGAGCCGCCTCGGCGAGCTGACCATGCTCGGAGCCGACGAGCGCGCGTCCCTGCTCACGCCAGCGCGCGAGCTCGCGCTGCACGAGGACTACGTCGCGCTGTTCGAGGCGCAGGTCGCGCGCACGCCGAACGCGATCGCGGTTCGTTCCGGAGCACGCGCACTCAGCTACGACGCGCTCAACCGCGCCGCCAACCGCGTGGCTCACGGGCTGCGCGCCGAGGGCATACGCGCGGACGCGGTGGTCGCCGTGCTGGAGCAGCGCGACATCGAGCTGCTGATCTCGGCGCTCGGCGTGCTCAAGGCGGGCGCGGCGTACCTCCCGCTCGATCCCGCCCATCCGCCAGTGCGTCTGGCCAACACAGTGGCGCACAGTGGCGCCCAGCTGATGCTGACCGAAGCCGACTTTCCGAGCGCGCGCGTGCTGACGCGCGAGCGCTGCGCGACGCGCCCCGACGTCAACCTCGGCTTGAAGGTGCACCCGCGCCAGCTGGCGTACGTGATCTTCACCAGCGGCTCCACCGGCGTGCCCAAGGGTGCGATGGTCGAGCACGACGGCATGCTCAACAACGTGTGGGGCAAGCTGCCCGCGCTCGAGCTGAGCGCGCGCGACGTGGTGGCGCAGACGGCCTCGCAGTGCTTCGACATCAGCGTCTGGCAGCTGCTCAGCCCGCTGCTAGCCGGCGCTTGCGTCGAGATCCTCGGCGACGAGACCGTGCGCGATCCGCGCCTGCTGCTCGAGCACGTCGACCGCGTGGGCGTCACGATCATGGAGCTCGTGCCCTCGCTGCTGCGCGAGCTGATCGCCGCCTCGGAAGAGCACTCCAGTGCGCTGGCCAGCGTGCGCTGGATGTTGCCCACGGGCGAGGCGCTGCCGCCCGAGCTCGCGCGGCGCTGGTTCGCGCGCTTCCCGCGTATCCCGCTGCTCAACGCCTACGGTCCGGCCGAGTGCGCGGATGACGTCGCGCTGCACCGGCTCACGCAGGCTCCGGAAGAGCACCTGCGCCAGGTGCCGATCGGCAAGGCCGTCCCCAACACGCGCCTCTACGTGACCAGCGGGGAGGAGCTCGCGCCGCGGGGCGTGACGGGGGAGCTCTGCGTCTCGGGCATCGGCGTCGGTCGCGGCTACGTCGGCGACGCCGCGCGCACCGCGGCCAGCTTCGTGCCGGATCCGTTCGCGGCGATCGCGGGCGAGCGCATGTACCGCACCGGCGACCTCGCGCGGCGCGCGAGCGACGGCACCCTGACCTTCGTCGGCCGCCGTGACCATCAAGTCAAGCTGCGCGGCTACCGCATCGAGCTCGGCGAGATCGAGGCGCGCCTGGGCCAGCTGGCAGGCGTCGAGCAGGCGGTCGTGATCGCGCGCGGCGCGCAGCTGGTCGCCTACCTCGTCGCGGAGCATGCGGAGCCAGCGATCCGCGGCGCGCTGGAGCGCGAGCTGCCCGCGTACATGATCCCGAGCGCGTTCGTCTTCCTGGAGGCGCTGCCGCTCAACGGCAACGGCAAGGTCGATCGCGCGCGCCTTCCCGCTCCGACCCAGGTCAGCACGGAGCTGGAGCTCCCGCGCACGCAGAGCGAGCGCGCGCTGGCCGCGATTTGGAGCGAGGTGCTCGGCGTGAGCCAGGTCGGCCGGCAGAGCAACTTCTTCGCGCTCGGCGGGCACTCGCTGCTGGCGACGCTGGTCGCGTCGCGCGTGCGCAAGGCGCTGCAGATCGAGCTGCCCCTGCGCACTTTGTTCGACGCGCCCACGCTCGCACAGCTCGCGTGCGCGCTCGACCAGCGCGCCTCCACGCAGGACACCCCACTGCTACCGGTGCCGCGCGCTGCGCCGCTGCCGCTGTCGTTCGCGCAGCAACGGCTGTGGTTCCTGTCCAAGCTGGAGTCCGACCCGGCCGCCTACAACATGAGCGCGGCGGTGAAGGTCGAAGGCGCGCTCGACTACGCGCAGCTCAAGGCTGCGTTCGGCGCGTTGATCGCGCGCCACGAGGCGCTGCGCACCGTGTTCGTCGAGCAAGCCGGCGTGCCGATGCAGCGTGTGGGCGACGCCGAGCCGGACTGCGAGCTGCGCGAGCTGCACCCCGCCGCGCTGACCCAGGCCGCCGAGGCCCACGTCGCGCGCGCGTTCGATCTCGAGCGCGGACCGCTGGTGCGGCTGCTGGTGTTGCGCCTCGGTGAGCGCGAGCACGCGCTCGTGCTCGCGCTGCACCACATCGTCGCCGACGGTTGGTCGCTCAACGTGCTGGTCGCCGAGCTGGCCGAGCTCTATGCGGCGCGGCTCGAGCGCCGGCCCAGCAGCTTGCCCGCGCTGCCGATCCAGTACGCAGACTTCGCGGTCTGGCAGCGCCGCTGGCTCGAAGGCGCACGCGAGGCGCAGCTCGGCTACTGGCGCGAGCGCCTGCGCGGCGCGAGCGAGCTCGACCTGCGTCCCGATCGCGCGCGCACTAGCTCCGGCTCGCTGAGCGCGGTCAGCGCGCGTCACACCCAGCAGCTACCGCGCGAGTGGTCGGCGCAGCTGCGCCGCGAGAGCACGCTGTTCATGAGCTTGCTGGCGGCCTACAAGGTCGCGTTGTCCCGGCGCAGCGGGCAGACCGATCTGCTGGTGGGCACGGACGTCGCCAATCGCCCGCGCGCCGAGAGCGAGGGCGTGATTGGCTTCTTCGTCAACCTGCTCGCGCTGCGCACCGATCTGCAGGGCGATCCCAGCCTGCGCGAGCTGGTCGCACGCGTGCGCGAGACCACGCTCGACGCCTACGCGAACCAGGACGTGCCGTTCGAGCAGGTGGTCGACGCGGTGCGCCCCGCGCGCGAGCGCGATCGGCACCCGCTGGTGCAGAGCCTGTTCGTGCTGCAGAACACGCCCGCGTCGGAGCTCACGCTGCCGGGCGTGACCTTCTCGGCGCTGGAGCTGGAGCGCGAGACCTCACGCTTCGACCTCGGCGTTTTCGCGGAGGAGCTCGACGACGGTCTGCGTGTGGTCTGGAAGTACCGCAGCGATCTGTTCGACGCCTCGACCATCGAGGCGCTGGCGGCGGACTTCCAGCTCGTGCTGCATGCGCTGATCGAGCGCCCCGAGCAGAAGCTGTCCGAGCTGGCCGCGGCGCAGCGGCGCGAGCGCAGTCGCGAGCGGCGAGGGCGCTTGCGCGAGGTACGCACCCGGGACCGCGCGCTGGTCGTGACGCAGGGCGAGCTGCCGCTATCGATCGAGCCGAACGGCAGCGAGCTCGACGTCGCGGCCTGGGCCGCCAGCGAGCGCGCGTTCCTCGAGGAGAAGCTGCTGCGCCACGGTGCGCTCCTGCTGCGCGGCTTCGGGCTGCGCACGGTGCAGGACTTCGAGCGCGTCGCGGGCGCGATCTGCGGTCAGCTCTACGGCGAGTACGGCGACCTGCCGCGCGAGCAGAGCGGCAAGCAGGTCTACCACTCGACCCCGTACCCGGAAGACGAGACGATCCTGTTCCACAACGAGAGCTCGCACCTGCCGCGCTGGCCGGGCAAACAGTTCTTCTTCTGCGTGCAGCCGTCACTCGAGGGCGGCGCCACGCCGCTGGTCGACTGCCGGCGCATGGTGCGTGAGCTCGAGCCGCAGCTGGTCGAGCGCTTCCGCAGCCTTGGCCTGCGCTACGTGCGTAACTTCACCCCTGGCTTCGATGTCAGCTGGCAGGACTTCTTCAAGACCGAGCAGCGCGCGGCGGTCGAGGCGCGTTGTGCACGCGAGGGCATGACCTGCAGCTGGCTGCCCGGAGGTGGCCTGCGCACCGTGCAGCACGGGCCGGGGGTGATCACGCATCCGAAGACGGGCGAGGCGTCGTTCTTCAACCAGGTGCAGCTGCACCACCCCGACTACCTGAGCGAGCCGGTGCGCGCCTCGCTGCGCGCGCTGATCGGGGATGACGGCTATCCGCGCAACGTCTCGTACGGTGACGGCAGCCCGATCGACCGCGAGACCACACGTGCGATCGGCGAGGCCTACGAGCGTTGCGCGGTGCGCCTGCCGTGGCAGGCCGGGGATCTGATCGTGCTCGACAACATGCTGGTCGCGCACGCGCGCGATCCGTACCGCGGCGCGCGCAAGATCGTGGTCGCGATGGGCGAGATGCGAGAGGGGCTGAAGTCGTGAGCGAGCGGCTCTCTCCGCAACAACGCGTGAGCTGGGACTTCGGGCGCGAGGCCCGGCATACGCTGCGCGTGCGCATCGGCGCGCGTGAACCGGCGGCGCTGGCAGCGCTCGAGCGTGTGGTCGCGCAGCACGACATCCTGCGCACACGCTTCGTGCAGGACCCGCGGCTCAAGTACCCCGAGCAGCTCGTCGAGGACGGCGAGCGCGTATTGACCGTGGACTTCGAGGGCGAGCAGGCCGTGTTGTCGTTGCCCGCGCTGTGCGGGGACGCCGCGAGCTTACGCTTGCTCGTCGAGGCCTGGGATCGAGCACTACGCGGCGCCCAGCAGCCCGACGACCCGATCAGCTACGAACAGTTCGCGGCCTGGCAGAACGACCTGACGCCGGAGGCGCGCGTCTCGCTGCGGGATGCGCCCGCGCTGCCCTACGAAGCGGCCGAGGGCGAGGGCAGCTACCACACGCTCAGCGCCGAGCTTCCCGCCGCGACCGTGAGCGGGCTGCGCCAGCTCGCGCGCGGCTGCGAGGTGCGGCTGGAAGCGGTGACGGCGGCGCTGTTCGCGGCGCTGCTCGGGCGGCTGTCGGGGCGCGACGAGGTGGTGTTCGCGCTGGAGCACGCCGGGCGCGACTTCGATGACGTGCGCGGCTTGCTCGGCCCGGTCGCACGTTGGCAGCCGGTGTCGCAACGTGCCGCGTTCGATCGCGAGGCGCTGCGCGGCATGGAGCGCACGCTCAGCGAGCTCGACGAGGACGACGCCCCGCTGGCCGATCACAGCGTGCTGCCCCGGGCGCTCGGCTTCGCCTTCCGCTCCTTCTTGTGCACGGGCGGGCTGCAGATCGAGCACGCCACGATCGTTCAGCCCGGTCCGCGCCACGTGCTCGCCGTGCACGAGACCGCGGCCGGCATGGCGGTGCAGCTGCGCTACGACCACTCGCGGCTCGCCGACTCGAGCGCGCGCGTGTGGCTCGCGCAGTACACGCATGGCCTGGGAGAATTGGTCGACGCGCGCCTGCCGCTGCGGCTACGCTTCGAGCGGCGCGTTACGTCTGCGTTCGCCAGCGCCACGTACGAACCGCTGCAGCAAGCCTTCGCGCGTCATGCCCGCATGCACCCCGAGCGCATGGCCCTGGTGTGCGGCGACGAGCAGCTCCACTACGGCGAGCTGGCCGCACGCGTGAACGGGCTCGCACACCAGCTCGGTGCGGTCGCGCCGGGCACGCCGATCGGGTTGTGGGCCGAGCGCAACGCGAGCACGATCGTCGGGCTGCTCGCCATCCTGCAGGCCGGCGGCGCCTATGTGCCGCTCGACCCCGAGGCGCCGCGCGAGCGTCTGCGCCAGCAGCTCACCGGCCTGAGCAAGCTGATCGCGCGCGAGAAGCTCGACTTGCCGCTCGAGGTGATCACCGAGAGCGCAGCACGTGCAGACGCGAAGCTGGCTCCGACGCACCCCGAGCAGCTCGCGAGCATGATCTTCACCTCGGGCTCCACCGGTGCGCCCAAGGCGGTGATGATCACGGAGCGCGGCATCGCCAGCTACACGCACTCGATCCTGGGCTTGCTCGCGCTGCCCGAGGGCATGCACTTCGGAACCGTGTCGACGCTGAGCGCGGACCTCGGCAACACCAGCGTGTTCGCTGCGCTCGCCAGCGGCGGCTGCCTGCACGTGATCGACTACGCGACCGCCACCGACGGCGCGCGCTTCGCGGCCTACTGCGCGCGCTGGCCGCTGGACGTGCTGAAGATCGTTCCCTCGCACCTGGCCGCGCTGCTCGATGCCGCCGCGGACGTCCTGCCCGCGCGCGCACTGCTGTGCGGGGGCGAGGCGCTGAGCCCGGCATTGCGTCGGCGCGTGGCGGCGCTGGCGCCCGAGCTCGCGCTCTATAACCACTACGGCCCCACCGAGACCACGGTCGGCGCGCTGGCGTTGCCCCTCGACAACCTGCGTGAAGAGCCAGGTTGCAGCTCGATCCCGATCGGCAGTCCGCTCCCGAGCGCGCAGGCGTTCGTGATCGATGCTGCGGGCGAGCTGACCGCCACGGGTGTGACCGGCGAGCTCTACCTCGGCGGCGACGGCCTGGCGCGCGGCTACTTCACGCGCGCCGACCTGACCGCAGAGCGCTTCGTGCCCCATCCCTTCGCGCACGGCGAGCGCCTGTACCGCACCGGCGATCATGCGCGCTATCGCCCCGACGGCACGATCGAGTTCCTCGGCCGCCGCGACCACCAGCTCAAGATCCGCGGCTTCCGCGTCGAGCTCGGAGAGATCGAGGTGCAGCTCGCGCAGTTTCCCGGCTGCCGCAGCGCGGCGGTGCTCGCCCGGCCGAGCGCCACCGGTGGCCACACGCTGACCGGCTTCATGGTCGCCGAGCGCGCGATCGACGAGCCGGCGCTGCGCCGGTTCCTCTCCGAGCGCCTGCCGGACTACATGATCCCGAGCGAGCTCGTTACGTTGCGCGAGCTGCCCCGCAACCGCAACGGCAAGCTCGACCGCGAGCAGCTGGCGCGCCATGCCGAACAGCGCGCGCAGCGCAGCTACCGCGCGCCGAGCAACGAGACCGAGCGCGTGTTGTGCGCGCTGTGGTCGGAGCTGCTGAACGTGCCGCGCGTCGGCATCGACGACGACTTCTTCGCGCTCGGCGGCCACTCGCTGCTCGCGATCCCGCTGATCCACCGCATCCGCGAGGCGCTCGGCGGCGCCCTGCCACTGCAAGCGATCTTCGAGGCGCCCACGGTGGCGGGCCTGGCGCGCGCGCTGCAGCGAGGCAGCGTGCACAGCCTGCGCGCGCAGGGCAGCCGCACGCCGTTGTTCTGCTTCGACCCCACGGGTCGGCACGCGGAGGCCTATCGCGCGCTCGCCGAGCAGCTGCCCGATCGCCCGCTGCACGTGCTCAGCAGCGCAGGCCTCGACGGCCTCGCCGAGGCGCTCGTTCAGCATGCCCCGGGCCCTTATCAGCTGCTCGGCTGGTCGCTCGGTGGAGTGCTCGCGCTCGCGACCGCGCGTGCTCTGGAGCAGCAGGGCCACGAGCTGGCGTTCCTCGGCGTGCTCGACTGCGATCCGCGCGTGGAGCTGTACGCGCACGGCGAGCCGGATGCCGTGCTGGAGCTGACGGCCTACCTGACGCAGGCCGAGGGCGACGCGCTACGCGCGCAACCTACGCTCCACGTCGCGCTGCGCGCCGCCCTGTCGGGCCTGGAGGGACCGGCGCG
>DASUME010000058.1:0-4409 GCA_036277895.1 Polyangiales bacterium | reverse complement strand
CCTCCTGGGCCCGCACCACGCTCGCGCACAAGGCCAAGACCATCACCACGAAGAGTCCGCGCACGACCGCCTCCTGTTGCACGCGGATACTGTCGCGCGCGGGTCGCGTCAACACCTCGTCATCGGGACCACCCCTTTACGGCACGGCGTAGACGCGGATGCCCGTGGCGTCGTCGCGAAACAGGACGGGCCAGAGTGCGTCGTCGGAGCTGACCACCTGCCGCACGCCGCGGGCTCGCAACCTGGCCGCACTGCTGGCGTCGCCGAGCTTCGGCGGGGCGCGCCAGAGCTGCTCGTGGGGCTCGGGGAAGTAGCTGGAGTAGCCGTTCAACATCGGGCGCTGGTGCAGGCGCGTCAGGGTCATGAGCTGCGCGGTCTGCTCGAAGGCGCGCACGTAGCCGTTGTTTGCGAACGGCAGCAGACAGTAAGGTTCACCCGGGCTCTGGCGCATGAACGCGGCCCAGCGGGCGTACGCGGCTTCGTCCGGAGCCGCCGTCAGGTGCTGCGCGCGTGGCCACACCTCGAGCAGGGCCAACCCGATGGCGATCGTCAGGTACCGCCGTCGCTGCAGCGCGTGCAGGCCGAACGCTGCGAATAGCGCCAGCGCGAGCTGCACGAACAGCCCCGCGCGCCAGATGCTGCGCACCTGCGCCAGCCCCGGCACCACCGCCGCCAGCGCGGCGTGCAGCGAGTGGCCCGCGAGCACCAGGCGCGGCGAGATCGAGAGCACGAAGGTGATCGCCGCGAAGCTCAGCAGCAAGACCGCGGTGCGCCGACGGCGCCGCAGCGCCCAGCTCGCGCCGATCACGGCCAGCACCAGGTGCAGCGTACCCGGATAGAGCGCCGTGTTGGAGCCGCGATCGACGTGCACCGGCGGCGGCAGCAGCGCAGGCGGCGCGATGGCGTAGTCCCCGAGACGCGCCGAGCCGTCGCGCACGCGCTGCTCGCTGCGCACGAGCTGGTGCGCCTGCACCGCGCGCTGCTGCGCGACCACGATCGGCGCCAGCGTGACGCTCGCGATCAGTGCAGCCACGGCGAAGCTGCGCCGCCAGCGCAGGAACGGCAGCAGCGCGAGCGCGAGCAACAGCGCGTACTGCGCACAGCACAGGTACGTGGCTGCGAACGCCACGCCGAGCCCCACTCCGCCACGCCCGGTACGCACGATCGCGAACGCGTAGTGCAGGCACGCCAACACCCCCGCGAGCGGCACCAGCGTCAACACTCCGAGCTCGTGGTGCAGACCGGGCAGCACGCACACCAACGCGCCGCCCGCCCAGGCCGGAGACACGCGCAAGCCGCGCAACAGGCGCTCCGCGAACACGCCGTTCGCAGTCAACATCGCGAGCAGCACCAGGTTGTACGCGAGCACCAGCGGCAGCCCAAGCCACAACACGGGCGCGGCGAGCAGCCCGAGCAACGGCATCGGCTCGGAGAGCGCGAACGCGTCCTGCACCGGCCAGAAGATCGGCGCGTGCCAGTAGTCCACGAAGCCGTGCGCCGCGCGATCGCTCGTCCACCACAGCGCCCAGGCCGACGCGAGCGGCACCGTGGCCACCGGCTCCGCACCGCGCGGGTAGTGGGACGCAAGCCGCCACGCCAGCGGCCACGTCGAGGCGACCGAGAGAGCGAGGTAGAACGCGACGCGGAGCACGACCCAAGCGTAACTGCTATGGAGCCCGGGTGCGGTTGGTCGAGGTCGACGTCAGCGAGTTCAATCGGCGCTTTCGCGTCGAGCTGGACGATGGCGCGGCGGTGGAGGCGGTGCTCTACCGCGGCGATACGCTGTGCGTGTCGAGCCAGGTGGGCTGCGCGGTGCGCTGTCCGTTCTGTGCCTCGGGGGCGAACGGCCTCACGCGCGGGCTCACGCTCGCCGAGCTGGTGGGGCAGCTGGAGGCGGTGCGCACGCTCGGACATCGCGTCGAGCGCGCCACCGTCAGCGGCGTGGGGGAGCCGCTGCACAACCACGACAACGTGCGCGCGTTCGTGGAGCACTGTCGCGCGCAGCGCGTGGGCGTGAGCCTGACCTCGTCGGGGGGACCGCTGCCGCGCTTGAAGGAGTGGCTGCACGCGCCGCACAACGGCCTCACGCTGAGCGTGCACGCCGGCCGCGAGCCCACCCGCGCACGCACGGTGCCGAAGGGACCGCCGCTGGACGCGCTGTTCGCAACTCTGGCGGCGGAGCTGCCCACGATGACGCGCAAGCGGCGCAAGAAGCTCGCGCTCGCCTACCTCGTGCTCGCGGACCAGAACGACAGCGACGACGAGATCGACGCCTTCGTCGCGCGCGTCGCGCCGCTGGCGCTCGCGGTTCACCTGTACGCGTACAACCCCGTGCCCACCAGCGCGCAGCAGCCGATCGCGCGCGAGCGCTACGAGGCGATCTACGCGCGCATGCGCGACGCGGGCCTGACCGTGCGCATGAGCAGCCAGGCTCGCATCGAGGCCAACGGCGGCTGTGGCACGCTGGTCGCGCTCAAGCAGGTTTAGCGATCGACGATCATCTTGAAGCCGCCATAGATCATGCGCTTACCGTCGAACGGCATGTTCTTGGGGTCCATCTCGCTCATGCGCGGATCCGCCATCACCTTCGCGTTCACCGCGTCGCGGTGCTCGCGCGACTCGTAGCTGATCCACGAGAACACCACGACCTCGTTGTCTTCTGCCTTCACGCTCTGCGGAAACGACGTCACCTTTCCAGGCTTCACGTCGTCGGCGACACACTCCTTGTACGCGAGCGCGCCGTGCTCACGCCACAGGTCGGCGCCCCGCTCCGAGAACTTCTTGTACTCCTCGATCTTGTCCTTGGGCACAGCCAGCACGAATCCATCGACGTAGCTCATGGTTTCCTCCTCGTTGTAGAGGTAGACCCCAGCGCGCCCAAGAACTCATCGCTCGCAGGTGAGATCTCGCAGCACGGCCCGATCATTCGTAGACATGCCGGAACATGCAGCTCATGCGCGGCGCGGCGTACCGGAGCTTGGGCACGCAGTGCTCCCAGCGCAGCTGGCACCAGCCGCCGAGCACGAACAGATCGCCGTTGCCGAGCGTGAACGTGCGTGATGCGCCGCCGCCGTGGGGACGGATCATGAACTTGCGCGGCGCCCCCAGCGACAGGATGCACACCACGGTCTCGCGATCGCGCGGCATCTTGTCGCGGTGCCAGGCCACGCTGTCGCGGCCGTCGCGGTAGAAGGCCATGCCCACGCGCTCGAAGCCCGGAGCGCCGTAGCGAGGCGCGAGCAGCTGCGCCACCTGCGCGAGCAGCGGGTCGAGCGGTCCGTCGTCGGGAGCACACGCGAACAGCCGGGGCACGTCGACCTCGCGCTCGTACATCACGCGGCGCTCGGTCTTCCACTGCATCAGCGCCACCAGGCGCGCGAACAGCACCTCGTGTCCGCGCACGAACTCGGGCGCGTAGTCGAGCCAGCTGCCGTCATCGAGCGCGGTCCGGCGCATGCCCGTGAACCCCGCGATCTCGGCCGGACCGGCGCCGAACAGCGACAACTGCATGGATGAGCAGTACCGCGTCAGGCGCTGGCGTGCACCTCGACCGGAGAATGCTTCGCTTTTTTGCGACTCTCCAGCTCGGCCTTCAGCGCGCGCCCCGTGTGCGTGGCGAGCTTGGCGACCTCGCTGGGCGGGCCGCTGGCGATGATCTCGCCACCCGCCTCGCCGCCCTCGGGGCCGAGGTCGATCAGGTAGTCGGACGCGAGCATCACGTCGGGGTGGTGCTCGATCACCACCACGCTGTCGCCGCGCTCGACGAAGCGGTTCAGGAACGCGAGCAGGCGCTGCACGTCGCTGCGATGCAGGCCGGTCGTGGGCTCGTCGAGCACGTACAGGGTCGGCCCCTGCGCGCCCGTCGCCAGCTCGGACACCAGCTTCATGCGCTGCGCCTCGCCGCCGCTCAGCGTGCTCGAGGGCTGCCCGAGCTTGAGGTAGCCGAGCCCGAGCTCGCTCAACATCTTCAGCGGGCGCGCCAGCGTGTTGATGGCCGCGAAGATCTCCGCGGCGCGATCGACCTCCAGCTCCAGGATGTCGCCCGCCGACAGACCATGGAACTTCACCTCCAGCGTCTCGCGCGAGAAGCGCTTGCCGCCGCAGTCCTCGCACGGCAGCAGCGCATCCGGCAGGAACGACATCTCCACCGTCAGCACGCCGTTGCCCTCGCAGGTGGGGCAGCGACCGTCGCCGGTGTTGAACGAGAAGCGGCCCGGCCCGTAGCCACGCGCGCGCGCCTCGACCGTGCCCGCGAGCAGCTTGCGCAGCTCGTCCCAGATGCCGATGTACGTCGCGGGCACCGAGCGCGGCGTGCGCCCGATCGGTGCCTGATCGACCTCGACCGCACGCTTGAGCGCGTCCTGCCCCTTGAGCCGCTTGAAGTGTCCAGGCGCGCGCTCGTTCACCAG
>DASUME010000057.1:0-3426 GCA_036277895.1 Polyangiales bacterium | reverse complement strand
CTGCGCGATGCGCGCGTGGAGCTCGCCGATCTGTGGGACGTCGCCGAGCTCGAGGACGCGTTGCAGCGCGAGCCACCCGCGCGCGTCTTGCAGCGTATGGTGCAGCTGCGCCACCCGACGGACGCGACGATCGAGGCGCTGGTCGCTCGCCTGCGCGTGGATCCTGCGCTGCGCGTGGCGCAGCTCGCGCGTGAGCTCGGGGTCAGCGAACGCCAGCTGAACCGGCGCTGCACGGCGGCGGTGGGCTACGGCCCCAAGCTGCTCGCGCGCATCCTACGCATGCAGAACATCACACTCGCCTTGCGTCAACAGGGGGCGCAGGACGGCTTGGCAGCGCTGGCGTTGCGCTTCGGCTTCGCGGATCAAGCTCACTTCACACACGAATCATCCGAGCTGTACGGCGCCACGCCTGGCCAACTACGCGCTTCTTAAGTCTGATTTCTACAAGCGCGCCGCGGCGCGCGCGCGGCATGCTTGCGCATGTCCAAGATCATCGATAACGCCGAGCAGTTCCTGTGGCTGTCGGGCCGGGTACTAGATCGCGCTCGCTTCGAGCAGCTATTTCGCGCGGGCAGCTCGCAGCGTGTGATCGACGCGCTGCTTCCCTATCGCAACGCCGACGGCGGCTTCGGCCAGGGCCTCGAGCCCGACTTCCGCGGTCCGGTCAGCCAAACCCTGGCGCTCGACTCCGCGCTGCGCACGCTCGAGGGCGTCGAGGGGGCAGACGCGCTGCTGAAGCCTGCCCTCGACTGGGCGCTCTCGATCCGCTCCAAGGATGGCGGCATCCCCAACGTGTCGGGGGACGTCAGCCCGTACCCGCGCGCGCCGTGGTTCGTGTGAGCTCGCCGCACGCCAGCACGCGCAGGTCACGCGTGTAGGCGCGCGCGAAGGTCGCGAACGTGCTGCCGCTCATCTTGCGACAGCGGCTGCAGTGGCAGTTCTTCAGGAACCGGATCGGCCCATCGATCGTGAACCGAAACTGTCCGCACAGGCAGCTGCCCGATGCCACCTCAGCCTCCCGGTGGGGCCTGAAAGCCGCTCGCCCGGTACGTGAGCACCAGCGTGTCGCGTACGCCGGCGAGCTGATCGGGTTGGATCGGCGTGGTCTCGTGGATCACGCGTGCGTCGTCGAGCAGCAACGCGGTCCAGGGCTCGAGCATAATGAAGCGCAGCCCGGCGTTGCCCTGCGCCAGGAACACGCGCGTCTCGCCGCCGCGAACCTGCGTGCGATTGACCAGGATCACCGCGACGAAGTCGACGCCATCGCGGTGGGCGCCCTCGGGCGTGGGGCGGCCGATGCCCTCTGCGGTGTCGATGCGAAACTGGTGGGCCTCGATGAACCAGGCCGGTGTGGCGTGCAGCGCGGAGAAGCGCGTGCCGAGCGCGCACAACAGGCGCGTCCAGGCCGGGCTGGCTGCGATCTCGGGCACGATCGGCGCAAACCAGCGCTCGAGTCCGCCGTGCAGCGCGTTGTACGAGGTGGGCTGCCAGTGCGCGCGCGCCGGCGTCTGCTCCAGCGCGTTACCCCGTTGCACGAAGCACGCATGCCGGCGTGAGCGGTAGTGCCCGCCGTCGCGCAGGTACGGATCGCGCGGCAAGCGCTCCCAGGCCGGTCGCCACGCATCGAGCTCGCTCAGCGGCGCGCCGACCTCGCGCGCGAGCTCGCTGGGCGTGAGCAAGACGAAGCCGGCCTCGGTGAGCCCCGAATCGAACGACGGGTGGTCCACAGACCGGTCAATCTGACCGACGCGCCCCGCAAATCAAGCGCGGATCATCGCTGCCGCCCGCTCCGCCAGCATCAGCGTGGGTGCGTAGGTGTGCCCGCGGTTGATGGTCGGCATCACCGATGCATCCGCGATGCGCAGCCCCTGCAGACCCCGCACGCACAAGCTGGGGTCGACCACGGACGCCTCGTCGCTGCCTGCGCGGCAGGTGCCGACCGGGTGATAGAGCGTCTCGGTCTGCTCGCGGATGTAGGCCTCCAGCTCCACGTCGGGAGCTTCCGCCGGCACTCCCTCGAGCAGGTCGCCGGTGAAGGGAGTCAGCGCCCTGGTGTGGAACAGCTTCTCGGCGAGGCGCACCCCCCAGGCGATGCGCGCCAGGTCGCGTGCGTCGCTCTGGTAGTTGGGGTCGATGCGCGGCGGTGCGCTCGGGTCGCGACTGAGCAGCGACACGCTCCCGCGCGACTCGGGCGTGAGCAAGATGACCGCGATGCTGATGCCGTGGCCGGTCGGCTTCACCGTGCCGTGATCGATGTACGGCACCGGCGCGTAGATCAGCTCGAGGTCGGGCGCGTCGAGCGACGGATCGCTGCGCACGAAGGCGGCCGCCTCGCCCACGTTCGAGGTCAACATGCCGCGCCGCGCGCCGACGAACAGCGCCAGGTTCTTCAGCGACTCGGCGAGGAACAGCGTGACCGGCTGCGGGCAGTGATGGATCACGCCGGTGAGCGTGTGGTCTTGCAGGTTGCGACCGACCTCGGGCGCGTCGCGCACCACGCTGATGCCATGCGTACGCAGATCCGCGGCCGGCCCCACGCCCGACAGCAGCAGCAGCTGCGGTGTGCCGATCGCGCCGGCGCACAGGACCACCTCGCGCCGGGCGCGGATCGTCTGCACACGGCCGTCGTCGCCCGTGGACTGCACGCCGAGCGCACGCGTGCCGTCGAGCTCGATCCGATCGGTGCGCAGCTTCTTGAGCACGCTCAGGTTCTTGCGACCGAGCGCGGGGCGCAAGAACGCATCGGCGGCGCTGAAGCGCAGGCCACGCTTCTGCGTGACCGACGTCAGCTGCACACCCTCGTTCTCGAACTCCCCGACATCGGCGATCGTGCGGATGCCGAGCTCGTTGCAAGCCTCCAGGAAGGCGAACGTGGTGGGGTTGGGATCACGCTGCTTCTCGATCACCTGCGCGCCGTCGCGCCCGAACTCGGGTCCTCCATCGAGGTAGCGCTCGAAGCCCGCGAACGCGGCGCGAATGTCCGCATACGACCAGCCGAGCGCGTCCGCCCAGCCCTCGTAGTCACGGCGATGGCCACGTACGTACATCTGCGCGTTGATCGACGACGAGCCGCCCAGCATCTTCCCGCGCGGCCAGAACAGCCGCCGTTGGTTGAGGCCCGGCTGCGGTTCCGTGTAGTAGGCCCAGTCGCGATCGCTGCCGAACAGCTTCGCGAAGGCCGCGGGGATCATCACGTTGGGATGGCGATCGGACCCGCCAGCCTCGATCAGCGCGACGGTGTTCTTCCCGTCTGCGCTCAAGCGCTCCGCGAGCAGACAACCCGCGGCGCCCGCGCCCACGATCACATAGTCGAACTGCTCCATGGCTCACTGCGTACTCCACTCCAGCGTGGCGCGCAGCATGCGAACAAAGCTTTCGGATGCGGGTGTGGGTCGCTTGCCGCCGAGCCGCACCAGGTGGAGGGCA
>DASUME010000056.1:0-5875 GCA_036277895.1 Polyangiales bacterium | reverse complement strand
TCGCAGCTGATCGAGCCGTTCGTGTCCGTGCGCGCGCAGCCGATGACGGATGCGCTCGCGCGCGAGGGCCTCGTGCGCTCGCGGCGCTCGCTGCAGCGCGCGGTGTTGCACGAGGCGGGCGACGTGGAGCGCGAGGACCTGGCACTGGCCAGCCTGTTCGGCGGCCTGTGCCTCGCCAACAGTGGGCTCGGTGCGGTGCACGGCTTCGCGGCGCCGGCCGGCGGCATGTACCACGCGCCGCACGGCGCGGTCTGTGCGGCGCTGCTGCCGCACGTGATGGCAGTGAACCTGCGGGCGCTGGCGCAGCGCGCGCCCACGCTGCGCGCCCGCTACGACGAGCTGGCCAAGCTCCTGTGCGCCGATGCCAGCGCGCGCGCCGAGGACGGAGTGCGCTGGGTGGACGGGTTGTGCCGCACGCTGCAGGTGCCCGGCCTCGGCCACTACGGGATGACGCGCGCAGACCTGCCCACGCTGGTCGACAAGGCCGAGCGCGCGAGCAGCATGCGCGGCAACACGCTAGTCCTCACGCGCGACGAGCTGACCGAGATCGCCGAGCTGGCCTTGTCCTGAATGGCCATGCCGCAGCGCAGCAAGGCCCGATGCGGGTAGTGCGCGGCGACTGCGCCCTGGCCGGAATCGGGATAACGTAGCGCCATCTGTATGGCGAACGAATACCTCGACGTGTTGATCGTGGGCGCAGGGTTGTCAGGCATCGGCTCGGCGTACCACCTGCAGACCGAGTGTCCGAACAAGAGCTACGCCGTGCTCGAGGGCCGCGACCGCTCGGGCGGCACCTGGGACCTGTTCCGCTACCCCGGCATCCGCTCGGACTCGGACATGTACACGCTCGGCTACGTGTTCAAGCCCTGGACCAACGCCAAGGCGATCGCCGACGGGCCGTCGATCCTGAGCTACGTGCGTGAGACCGCGCGCGAGCACGGCATCGACAAGAAGATCCGCTACCAGCACCGCGTCAAGCGCGTGTCCTGGTCGAGCGCCGACGCACGCTGGACGGTCGAGGTCGATCGCGGTCCCGAGCATGCGATCACGCGCATCGAGTGCGGCTTCGTGTTCTTCGCCACCGGCTACTACGACTACGACCAGGGCTACACGCCGGAGCTGCCCGGACGCGAGCGCTTTCAGGGCCGCATCGTGCACCCGCAGCACTGGACGCCCGACATCGACTACGCCGGCAAGCGCGTGATCGTGATCGGCAGCGGCGCCACCGCGGTGACGCTCGTGCCCACGCTCGCGGAGCAAGCGGCGCAGGTGACGATGCTGCAGCGCTCGCCCACCTACGTGGTGTCGCGCCCGGCGGAGGATCCGATCGCGAACGCGCTGCGCGGCAGGCTCCCGCCCAAGGCCGCCTACGAGATCACGCGCTGGAAGAACGTGCTGCTCGGCATGTTCTTCTTCAACCTGAGCAAGAAGCAGCCGGAGCGCGTGAAGTCGCTGATGGCGCGCGGCGTGCGCGCGGCGCTCGGCAAGGACTACGACATGAAGCACTTCACGCCGACCTACAACCCGTGGGATCAGCGCGTGTGCCTGGTGCCGGACGGCGACCTGTTCCGCTCGATCCGCAAGGGCAAGGCCGAGGTCGTCACCGACACCATCGAGACGTTCACCGAGCGCGGCATCTTGCTGAAGAGCGGGCGCGAGCTGGAGGCGGATCTGATCGTGACCGCGACCGGGCTCAACCTGGTGGTGCTCGGCAAGGTGGAGATCGCGGTCGACGGCAGGCCGATCGATCCGTCCCAGGGCATGACCTACAAGGGCATGATGTACAGCGACGTGCCGAACCTCGCGTTTGCGATCGGCTACACGAACGCGTCGTGGACGCTCAAGTGCGACCTGACGGCGCAGTACGTCTGCCGCCTGCTCCAGCACATGGATGCGGCCGGCAAGCGCGTGTGCCTGCCGCACAACGATGATCCCACGGTGAAGCTCGAGCCCTGGATCGACTTCAGCTCGGGCTACGTGCTGCGCTCGCTCGACAAGTTCCCGAAGCAAGGCTCGAAGGCGCCCTGGAAGCTGCACCAGAACTACGCGCGCGACACGCTCGCGCTGCGCTTCAGCAAGGTCGACGACGGCGTGATGCGCTTCGGCAACGCGGCGCCGAGGGCGCGAGAAAGACTCGGAAACGGCGGCCGAAAGCTGAGCTGGAAGAGCGCCGTCCTCACGCTGCGTGGGCCGCGCGACGCCGATTGATTCCGGTCTGGACGCTGCCTAGAGCAGGTGGCACCCTGCCCGCATGGCGATGGAGACGACCCAGCGCGCACCCGCGCTCGAGCAGCTGCTGGAGCAGCATCGCGTGCCGCTCACCGGCTACTGCTACCGCATGCTCGGCTCGGCGTTCGAGGCCGAAGACGCGGTGCAGGAGACGCTGGTGCGCGCATGGAAGAGCTACGACCAGTTCGAGGGTCGCTCCTCGCTGCGCTCGTGGCTGTATCGCATCGCGACCAACGTCTGCCTGACGATGGTGGGCGCGCGGCAACGGCGCGCGCGGCCGATGGACCTCGGGCCCTCGATGTCGGCGGAGACCGCGCTCGGCGCTGCGCTGGACGAGGCCACGTGGCTGTCGCCGGTGCCCGATACCTGGGTGGTCGACGGCGACCCGCTGCAGCAGGTGCAGTCGCGCGAGACCGTGCGGCTGGCGTTCGTGAACGCGCTGCAGCTGTTGCCCGCCAAGCAGCGGGCGGCGCTGATCCTGGCCGAGGTGCTGCAGTGGTCGGCGAACGAGGTCGCGGACTTGCTCGGATCGAGCGTGGCGTCCGTGAACAGCGCGCTGCAGCGTGCGCGGGCCACGCTGGCGGAGCAGAAGCCGGACTCCGCGCAGACGGCCGAGCCGACTGACGACAAGCAGCGCGCGCTGCTCGGCCGCTACGTCGAGGCCTTCGAGAGCTGGGACGTGGAGAAGCTGGTGTCGCTGCTGCACGACGACGCCACGCTCTCGATGCCCCCGTTCGCGCTCTGGCTGCAGGGCGCGGGGGAGGTGCGCAAGTTCTGGTACGGCCCCGGATCGAAGTGCGCCGGCTCCAGGATGGTCCCGGTCAAGGCCAATGGGCTGCCCGGGTTCGCGCAGTACAAGCCCGGCGACGACGGCAAGCTGCACGCGTGGGCGCTGCACATCCTGGAGATCGAGGGCGACCGCATCGTGGGCCACAACTCGTTCCTCGACACGCCGCGGCTGTTTCCTCTCTTCGGGCTGCCGCTCTCGCGCGAGGCCTGAAAGAAAATCATCGCCGAGCGATGAGTTCGCGGCTCTGCCCAGGTCTACCGGGGATGGAGATGCCGAGGGTGGTGTCGCGGGAGCAGTGGCTGGCCGCCCGCCGCGAGTTGCTGGAGCGCGAGAAGGCTGCCACGCGCGAGCGCGATGCGCTGAACGCGCAGCGGCGCCAGCTGCCGATGGTGCACGTCGAGAAGGAGTACATGTTTACGGGCCCGTCGGGGCGCGTGCGCTTGCTCGACCTGTTCGCGGGACGGCGCCAGCTGATCGTGCTGCACGTGATGTTCCACGCCGAGCGGGACCAGGCTTGCACGGGCTGCTCGCACTGCGTCGACAACCTCCCGCACCTCGCGCACTTGCACGCGCGCGACACGTCGCTGGTGTTGGTGTCGCGCGCGCCGCTCGCGCAGCTGGCGCAGTTCAAGAGGCGCATGGCCTGGACGGCGCCGTGGTACTCGTCGCTCGGTAGCGACTTCAACTACGACTTCCACGTGACCACCGATCCGTCGGTGGCGCCGGTCGAGTACAACTACCGCGATCAACGCGCGCTGGAGCAGCGCGGGCAGAGCTACCACGCGCGCGGCGAGCAGCCGGGCGTGAGCGTGTTCCTGCGCGACGAGAGCGCGGTGTTCCACACCTACTCGACGTTCGGCCGCGGCCTCGAGAGCTTCCTGACCACGTACCACTACCTCGATCTCACGCCGCAGGGACGCGGCGAGGGCTGGGGCGGCATGCCCGACCTCGGCGTCGGCAAGAGCTGGCTTCGTCACCACGATCGATACGAAGAAGCGGACTGAACGAGCTACGAACCAAAGGAACCCGACATGCTCAACGCCTACCTCAACTTCCCCGGCAGCTGTGAACAAGCGATCGCGTTCTACGCGAAGGTCTTCAGGGGTGAGATCGAGAGCTCGCACAAGCACGGCGAGACGCCGATGAAGGATCACGTGAGCGCCGCGTGGCGCGACAAGATCATCCACACCACGCTGCGCATCGGCGACGGCGTGCTGATGGCCTCCGACGCGCCCCCCGAGATGTACAAGCCCCCGCAAGGCTTCGCCGTCTCGATCACGCTCGACGTGAGCGAAGCCGAGCGCGTGTTCCCGCTGCTCGGCGAAGGCGGCACCATCACCATGCCGCTGCAAGAGACCTTCTGGGCCCAACGCTTCGGCGCCATCACCGACCGCTACGGCATCCCCTGGATGATCACCGGCGGCCACCAACCCAAGATCTAGAACGTGGGCATCGGCGCGGTGGGCGCGGCGAGCGGGGAGCCCGCGTCGGTGTCGGCGGTGAGCGGGATGCCGGCTTCGATCGGCACGCGGTAGCCGAGCAGCGTGTTGCTCGCCTCGGGCTTGGTCAGCTTCACCAGCATCTTGCTGTCGTTGAAGGTGTAGGCGCGCGTCTGTACGGGCAGATAACCTTGCGCCGTCACCACCACGTCCAGCGGGCCGGTGTCGCGCGGCCTGGTCACCACCAGCGGGTAGCCGGGCTTGACCACGCCGAGCCGCTTCTTGCCCCAGCTCACCGTCGCCTGCACGGCCGGCGAGGTGGTGAACACGATCGTGGCGGTCGTCTTGATCGGCTCGATCACGGCCTGCGCTTGCACGCCTGCGTCCGCGAGCTGCGCGGCCTCCACCACCGGCACCGGCGGCACCGTCTCGGGCGGCATCGCGCCGGCGCACGACGTGCGCAAGCCTGCGTACAGCCCAACCGGGATCACCACCGCCGCCGCCACCAGCGCACGCCGCACGTTCGGCGACAAGCCCGCGAGCAGACGCTCGAAGTCTTCGCGCTTCATCCTTCGCCTCCCCCGCCGGCCTTGGCCTCGGGGCTATCCGGCGCGGGCGGCGGCGGTCCTGGGTAGACCTCGTTCGGCTTCGGCACGTACCCGCCGATCGGCTTCTTCTGCGCGCCGCGGATGGTGCCCTCCAGCACGTTCACCGGCAGCGGCGGATCGAGGTAGTACGCGAACCCGCGCGACGGAACGCGCATCTCGAACACCTTCTCGTTGAACAGGAACTGGCGCGTCAGGTTCACCGGCTGATCACCCGCGATCTTCTTGTTTCGATGCCCGAGGATGAAGGAGTAGAGCCGCACCGCGAGGTGGTTCGGCAGGCGATGGCAGCCGTGCGAGAAGCCGTGCGCGCTGTAGATCGAGAGGTAGTCCGACGAGCCGTGCGCGCGAACGCCGTTGTCCCAGTCGGGCCGGCCGTCCTGCCCGGGCACCACGAAGTAGCCCGCGACCACGCCGTATGCGCTGAGGTAGCCCGGCCCGAGCTCGTCGTAGTTCACGACCTTGGTCCAGCTGCCGTTGACGGTCTTGGTCTTCACCAGGCTGCGGATCGGCGTGGAGGTCGGCGCGATCCAGACCGGACCCGAGATGATCTGCCGGATCACGCGCGCGCCCACGTCCGAGCCCTTGTAGCGGAAGTACTCGTAGCCGTCCGAGGCCTGCTCTGCGCGCCAGCTGCCGATCGTGGTGCGCCAGCGCGCGAGCGCGATCTTCTTTCCGCCGTGGTCGACCTGCAGCGTCAGCGTGGGGTAGCGCTTGCGCGCGAACGGCTTGAACGCGCCGTCTTTGTCGAACGGCAGGTCGTACCAGACGTCTCCGCGATCGACGACGATCGAGAGGTCCATGTGCTCGCT
>DASUME010000055.1:0-2144 GCA_036277895.1 Polyangiales bacterium | reverse complement strand
GCGAGCAGCGTACCCACCACTGCGGAGCCTGAACCAGCTCCTTCGTTGGGCACACCTGCTCGGCGCGCGCTGCGGATCCTGGTTGCCGAAGACAACGAGCTGAACATCACGCTGATGCGCGAGCTACTTACCCGGGCGGGGCAGAAAACGAGCTTCGCTGCCACAGGGCACGCCGCACTCGAGCTCGCGAAGTCCGGGCGCTTCGACCTGCTTCTGCTCGACCTCCATCTGCCGGAGCTCGACGGGTTCGAGATCGCACGCGCCATCCGCGACCACGAGCGGTCTGTGGGCGGTCGGCTTCCCATTGTCGCGGTCACGGCGCGTTCCTCCAAGCTCGACCACGCACGGTGCGTCGCGGCCGGCATGGACGCGTTCTTGACCAAGCCACTCGATGCTGACGAGCTGCGCGACGCGATCGCCAGAGTCTGCCCTAATGGCAGCGAATCCGTTATCGATGCCGAGCGCGTACTGCAGGCGTGCGCGAGCGATGCGGCAGTCCTCGAGAGCATGGGCAAGACGATGCGCGCTGCCTTGGCGCGTCAGCTGGAGCGAGTGTCGGACCACCTTGGGCGGGCGGACCTTGCCAACCTGCGCGAAGCGGCGGAGCTGCTGCGTGCGGCCGTGGAGGTCTTCTCGACCCAGGCCGCTTCGTTAGCGCGTACAGTCGAGCATGCAGCCGCCCGCGCGGAGCTAGCGGAGTCCATCGAAGGAGTCGCGCAGTTGCAGTCGCTCTGTGCGCGTCTTCACCAGCAATCGCTGTCGATCACGCTAGAGACACTTGAACCGCTCAGCGCGAGGGAGCGTCGCTGAGACGC
This sequence comes from Polyangiales bacterium, assembly GCA_036277895.1. GTDB lineage: Bacteria > Myxococcota_A > Polyangia > Polyangiales > DASUME01 > DASUME01. Next base: position 1,329 of record DASUME010000055.1, on the reverse strand, counting down.
GCCGTAGCCCGAGCGCCAGTCCCACCCGGGCGCGGCCGCGAGCGCCGTCGAGGGAGCATGCACCTTCTTCCAGTTCGGGCGGCGTCGCAGGGCCGCGATCCAGCGAGCCACGTTGGGAAAGTGATCGAGCCTGATGTCCAGGAGCTCGTCGAGCCCGAAGATGGGCGCGCCAAGGCAATCAGCGATCGTCATGCTGTCGCCAACGAGGTAGCGCTGCGTCCGCAGCGTCCCACGATCCAGGGCCATGAGCAGTTGCAGCATCTGATCGCGACGCCCGGTCAGGCGTCGTACGCCCGTCGTTTCGGAAGCCGGCTCCGCGGGTCCCACGAGCGAGCCGAAGTCGCGGTAGAAGCCAGCATGAAGCCAAGCCATCCGCGCGTCGATGCTCTCGTGAAGGTGGCCCGGGTACAGCGACGAGCCGAAGCCCGATGCGAGGTGACGGAGTATGTCCGCGGCGTTGTCGAGCACGCAGCCGTCGGCTTCCAGCGTCGGCATCAGCGTACGCACGTCGAAGGAGCGCTCGCGCGACGAACTATCGACGACGACGGGCTCGTACGCGATGTCTGCTTCCGCGCAGAACAGCAACACTGCATGGCAAGCAGGCGAGACGGGATGGTAGTGCAACTTCATGGCGTCTGCTCCGGTGGCAACCCAGTGAAGGCAATCTCGTGACTCGCTGCGACGCGCGCGACCTCTTGGAAGTCGGGTGGATTCATCGCCACCTGCGAGGCTACCTGCGTGAAGAACGCGGCGGCATTGCCGCGTGTGGTGATCGTCAAGAAGTGCGCTTCGCCGAGGTTGCGATAGCCGTGCTCGACGCCGGCTGGGATGTGGGCGACGCCACCGGGCGCGAGCTCGAACCGCTCGCCTGCGATGCTCACCTCTAGCCGGCCGGACAGCACCACATAGACCTCTTCCCAAGGGTGCACGTGCGGCGGTGGTCCAGCGTCGGCCGGACCGCGCGTGTCGAACAGCTCGATGCCCGCGCCCATCGCGCCAGTGAGGACTGGACGAAGCGTCTCGCTGAGTACGACAAGTCCCTGGCCGGCCTCTAGACTCGTAATTGTGCCGGCCATGCGTACGTCACTCCTGACACGGCGAACGACGCCCGTGCTGGTTTGGCTTGCTTCGAGGTCCACTGTTCAATACAACGCACTCGAGTGCAACGAATATCAAACGTCGTACAGGGCGCTGCCCCACACAAATGAAGAAGACGACGCGCAGCTACGTGAGTCCGAAGCGTGAGGCCGCCGCTGCGGCAACGCGCGACGCCATTTTGGCTGCGTTCGTGGAGCAGATCTCAGACACGGGGCTCAATACGCTGTCGCC
>DASUME010000054.1:0-12597 GCA_036277895.1 Polyangiales bacterium | reverse complement strand
TCGTGGCCGAGTCCGTTGACCACACGCTCGTCGAACTCGCGTAGCTCGGCCTCGCTGTACGCGTTGTCCAGCGAGTACATGCGCACCGGGCGCTTGTACTTGGTGAAGCCCTCGCGCGCTTGGGCGCCCACACGCTGGCTCGGCGAGTGCGGCGTGACCAGCTCCGGAGATCGAGCCTCTAGCGACAACAAGTCACGGAAGAGGCCGTCGTACTCCGCGTCCGAAATGGTCGGAGCGTCTTGCGCGTAGTAGGCACGTGCGTGCCGCTCCAGCTCTCGGGCGAGTTGCTCGTGTCGCGTTCGGTCTTTTGAATCTGGCATGTTCGAGCGTCGTGAGTTGGCCTACACGCGCCCGAAAGCGTACGATTTGCGCCTGGCCCCGACAATCGGCGATGGTTGATTATGCAGCCCAGGCTGGTCGCGCTGTTCACCTTGGCGTTCGTGCTGTACGTGGTGGCGTCGCTCGGCGCGGCCGGTGTGGCGCTCGACGCAAGCGTGATCGCCGTGGCGGTCGTCGCGGCGGCGAGCGCGCTCACGCCGCAGTGGCTGTCGCGCGCGACAGCGGCCGTCGATACCGTCGCGGGCACGCCGGGCGCGCGCTCGGTGACCTGGCTCGGCACGGTCCTGGCGCTCGGGCTCGCGGCCTACCTCGCGCGCAGCGCCCACACCATGAGCGGGGAGATGCTGTGTGCACTCGCGCTGCCGGCGGCGGCGGTGCTGGTGCTGCAGCTCGCGCTGCGCGTGCCCGACCTGCCTCCGCGTCTGCCGCGCCGGCTGCCGTGGGTGCTGGCCGCGGTCGCGATCGCCGCGCTCGGCGGGTTGCTCGGCTTCTGCGCGGCGTTGCCGCCGATCTGGCTCGGCTCGCGCGCGCTGATCGCTCCCGCGGGCTGGGCCAACGCGCCGCTCTGGGCCGCCAGCGTGTGCGCGGGCTTCGGGCTGCTGGTGCGGCTCGCGCGGCGCCGGCTCGGCAGCGACGCGCGCGCCCTCGCCGCGAACCTGTGGGCCGCGGTCGGCACGGTTTGCAGCGCGCTCGCGCTGATCGTGCATCCGCTAGGCGCGCGCCACTGGGCGATCGCGTTCGGCGCGGGAGCACTGTTGCTCGGCCACGCCTGGACGCTGTCCCCGGACCGCGTGCGCGTGGCCAGCGCCTGGACGCGCGAGCTGATCGCGAGCTCGCTGGCGATCGCGGCCGCCGCGGGGCTGCTGGCCGGCCTCGAGCGGGCAGGGCTGTCGCTGCCGCCGCTCGCGCTCACGATCCCGTTCACGATCCTGTTCGTGTTGGCGCGCCACGGCCTGCGCTTGCTGGCGGCGCGCGCCTTCGCGCCGCACGGGGGGGGCCTGTTGCAGGCGATCCGCGAGGCACGCAGCGCGGCCTACGGCGCCGACGACTACGCCGAGTTCGCCGCGCGGCTGTTGCGTCCGCTGCGCCGGGCTGGTCGGCTGCCGGAGACCACGCCGCGCCTGATCTCGTTCGACCCACCGCGGGTGAGCACGCTCGACGCGGCGGGCCTGGCGCGCACGGCCGAGCAGGCGCTGCCGCATGCGCTCGCGGCCCGGCTCCAGCAGCAACCCGGCGAGATCCTGGTGCGCAGCGAGCTCGCCATGTTGCTGCCGCGGCGGCCGGATCTCGCACCGCTCGTGCGCGCGCTCGACGAGCTCGACGCGCTGTGTGTGGTGCCGATGGTCGCGAGCGGCGAGCTGGAGGGCGCACTGCTGGTCGCCCGTGGCGCACGCCGCGACGTGCTGACGCTGGAGGAGCTGGACGCGCTCGATCGGCTGGCGGCGCAGCTGGCGCCGGTCGCACGCGGCTACATGTCGCTGGAGCGCACGCGCCTGCGCGCCGACGTGCTGCGCGGCGAGCGCGACGCGCTGTCGCTGCGCAGCGAAGAGCTGAGCAATGAGCTGTTCGAGCTGCGCCAGCAGGGCGCCGCCGTGCGCGCGGGCCTCGGCGCGCCGGTGCCGGAGCGCGACCCGGTGCAGTACAGCGGCTCGATGCGCGCGCTGGCCGATCACCTCACGCGTGTGGCGCCGCAGCACATGCCGGTGCTGCTGTGCGCGGAGACGGGCATCGCGCTGGCGCCGATCGCGCAGTCGATCCACCGCGCGAGCGGGAGGCTGCAGGAGCCGTTCGTGATCCTCGACGGCGCCGAGCTGAACGCGACCGCGGTGCTGGAGCGCCTGTGCGGCGTGGGCAGCGCGGCGGAAGCGAAGCCCGGCCTGCTCGAGCTGATCGGGCGCGGTAGCTTGCTGCTGCTCGACGTGTGCGCGTTGTCGAGCGAGGTGCAGCTGTTGTTGGCGGAGGTGTTCGAGGAGCGCTGCATTCGCCCGCTGCGCTCGAACGCGAGCATTCCCTTCCACGGCCGCGTGATCGCGACCGCACGCAGGCCACTGCCCGAGCTGATCGAGGCGGGGGCGTTGGTGCCGGAGCTGGCGCGCTGGTTCACGAACACGTCTTACCGGGTGCCGCCGCTGCGCGAGCGTCCGGAGGATCTGGAGTCGTTGCTGTTGCTCGCGCTCGACCGCGCGTCGCGCGTGCTCGGCAAGCCCGCGGTGGGCGTGGAGGCCGAGGCCCTCAAGGTGCTGATCGAGTACGACTGGCCCGGCAACGAGACCGAGCTGGTGAACGTGGTCGAGCGCGCTGCGACGCGCGTGCAAGGCGAGCGCATCGCCTACCGCGACCTGCCGCGCCTGGCCTACGGCTCTGCCGAGAGCGGCGGCGGCTCGTTCGCCGAGCAGGAGCGCGACATCCTGCGTCGTGCACTGCAACGCGCCAGCGGCGACCGCACCCAGGCCGCGCGCGCGCTCGGCCTGAAGCGCCAGATGTTCATCGAGAAGCTGACCAAGCTCGGCATCGACGACCCCGCTAGCGCCGACAACTAACGTCCCGCCTTGGCCTGCAGCTCGCGCCCCACGGACTCGGCGGCGCGCAGGGTGCGCAGGAAGTTGCCGCTCCAGATCTTGGCGATCTGGGTGGCATCGTAGCCGCGCCGTACCAGCTCGCGCGTGACGTCTGGTGCGTCGGCTTCGCTCTCGAAGCCGCCGATGCCGGCGCCGTGGTTGAGGTCGGTGCCGATGCCCACGTGGTCGATGCCGACCCGCTTGAGGCTTCGATGCTTAGCCTGAGCTCGGCCTCGCTTGCGCGCGGAACGGTATCGGCTCCGGAAGTGCCACGTTCACGGGCACAATCGCTGCCGCGGGTTGGCCGTGCCTCAGAATGTCACTCGCTTGCCGCGATGCTCGGCTTGGTCGACCAGCTCGGAGATCCGGGCCTTGGCCTCAGCGAGAGACATCTTCCGCATAGGACCAAGATGACCTGAGTGCTGCCGGGCTGGCGAGCAGCCGAGCCAGCCAGCTCCAAGTGCTCGAAGACACGCCTACAACCCGCGCAGGAACGGGTTGCTGTGGCGTTGGGCGCCGATCGTGGAGGTGGGGCCGTGGCCGGACAGGAACGTGGTGTCGTCGGGCAGGGTGAGGATCTGCTCGCGTAGCGACACCATCATGGTGGCGTGATCGCCGCGCGGCAGGTCGGTGCGCCCGACCGAGCCGTCGAACAACATGTCGCCCACCAGCGCGAACTTGCGCAGCGGGTTGAAGAAGATCACGTGCCCGGGCGTGTGGCCGGGGCAGTGGCGCACCTCGAAGCGCTCCTCGCCCACTTCGACCACGTCGCCATGCTCGAGCCACTGGTCGGGTGTGAACGGCTGCGCCCCGTGCACGCCGAACATCGCGCCGTGTTCCGCCAGCGCCTGGATCAAGAACTCGTCTTCACGCTGTGGTCCGACCACCGGCACCTTCAGCTCCGCCGCCAGCTCGGCGGTCGCACCTGCGTGATCGATGTGCCCGTGCGTGATCAGGATCTTCTCGACCGTCACGCCCTCCTGCGCGAGGAACGCGCGCACCTTGTCGAGCTCACCGCCCGGATCGATCACGGCGCCACGCTTGCTCTGCTCGCAGATCACCACCGAGCAGTTTTGCTGAAACGGGGTAACGGGGATGACGCCGACCTGCATCAGAGCTTCGCCCGCACGAGGATGAACTTGTTGTTCTCGCGCACCGAGGACAGCTCCTCGACCCTACGCGCGCCGAGCATACGCTTGAAGTTCGCGAGCCGGCTGTGCTCCAGCAGGAAGTAGGCCTCGCCGTCCTTGTGCTCGTTCATCCACTTCTCGATCGCCTTGTTGTCGAGGTCCACGTACACGTGCGTGCGGTTGCCGGTGTAGTAGTTCTCGCCCTTCCAGTTCATCTGCCAGGACAGCAGCGGCTCCTTGTCGCCGTGGCGCAGCTCGTAGTAGCGCTTGACCAGCTCGCGCTGGCCCCAGTGCGGCGTCAGGTCGATCATGTGCACGTCCAGCGCCCAGACCGCGAACCAGAAGCTGGTCGCGATCAGCGCGTAGATGCCCACTTTGCGCAGCCGCGCGACGCTGGCCAGCACGATCATCGCGAACGCCACCACCGCGAACCCGCTCAGGATCGGGTGGTAGTCGAACTGCTCCGGGAAGGGCCGCTCGTAGTTGTAGACGAACAGGTCGATCAAGCGCTCTTGCCCGGCCGGCCGGGCGTGCGTGTTCCAGCCGAGATCGCGGCCCGCGAACGCCGTCAGGAAGGCCCCCGAGAACAGCGCCACGCCCACGGCCGCCTGCGCGGGCGACGCCTTCAGCCCCCCCTCCGCAAACGCTCCGAGCTGGTTCAGCGCGAGGTACAGCAGCCCGAAGCCGATCACGATGATCGCGCTCGAGAGCGCCGTGCCGAAGCCGTTCTCGAGCACCCAGGTCTGCGCCGCCGCGGTGCCCACGCCTTCGGGGATCACGCCGCGCACGTTGCCGAACAAGCCCGCGGTGCCGATGATCAGCGGCACCGGCGCGATCGCCGCCAGCGCGACCGCCCAGCGCTCCTTGCGCAGATCCGGGTCGCTGTCGCCGAGCACACGCTCCAGCGTCAAGCCCACCAGCAGCGACAGCGGCGGGATGGCCGGGAAGATGTAGTGGTGGAACTTGGTGATCATCGCGTTGAACAGCGCGAACGACGCGATCATCCACAACGCGAGCAGCACCGCGGTGCGCTTCTGCCCGTCGTCCTTCCCGACCAGGAACCGGTATGCGACCAGGCCCAGCGGCGCGAGCCCGATCCACGGGAAGAAGCCGTAGCCGAGCTGCTGCAGGAAGTACTGGATGCTGCCGGTGTCGCCGTGCACGCCGGACGCGAGCCGGTTGATGTGGTCGTGGATCAGCAGCCGGTCGGTGAAGAACGGGCCGAGGCGCCCGTACATCGCCACGTACCAGGGCAAGCCCGTGACCGCGATCGTCAGCACGCCGATGCCCACGCGCAGCCGGCCCTCGGTCAACATCGGGAAGCGCCTGGTCGCGAACAGGTACAGCGCGGCGATCAGACCGGGCAGCGCGAAGCCCGGGATGCCCTTCGCCATCCAGGCGAACGAGCAGAACAGGTAGAACCCGAAGATCGCCAGCGTGGCGGCGTCGCGTTGCTTCTTGATCGCGCGCACCAGCCAGGCGAGGCCGAGCGACCACAGGATGCCCTGCGCGAACGGCTGGTAGTAGATGCGCTTCAGGTACGGCCCGCGCGTGCGGTGCGCGGGGTTGCCCGGGATGTCGGCGTTGCCGGCCGAGCCGAACAGGAACTCGTCCTTGTGCGCCCAGAACCCGCCGTCGTGGGTGACCCAGGTCAGGTTGCGCGAGATCAGGTACAGCGCCTGCGGCAGCGCCACCATCACGAACGCGAGCATCAGCAAGCTCTGCCACGACACCGCGAACGGTCCGACGCGGTACGTCTTCACCGGGGCGCCCGGCTCGGCCTCCACCGCCAGGCCGAACAGGCACATCGCGATCGTCATCGTCGAGACGAACGGCATGTCCGTGATCGCCTGGTGCGCGAGCAGGAACCAGTACGGCGTGGTGGCCAGCACCAGCGTCGCGATGATGCCGGCGCGCTGCCCGTAGACGCGCCGGATCAGCGCGTACGCCGACATCAACGCGCCCATCGTCAGCAGGTAGTGCGGCAGGCGGATCGCCCACTCCGGGTGCGCCGCGTTGGCGTCCGGCGCGAACGGGATGCCGAGCGCACCCCAGGTGAACGCTTCGATCCAGAAGATGAAGATCGGCTTGCTGCGGAACCACTCGTCCTGGGCCCACCACAGCGTGATCCAGTCGTCACGGGCGAGGATCTCGCGCGCGACCTCTCCGTAGTGGGTCTCCCACGGATCCCAGAGCCCGAACTGGCCGAGCATCGGCAGCAGCAGCGCCGAGCTGAGCGTGAACACCAGCAGGGCAGGGCGGCGCAGTGCGGACAGCAGGAGCACCGCGTGCGCCACGACGAGCGGCCAGAACATCGCGCCCGGGCCGAAGAGCAGCGCCCCGAGCACGACGATCGCCAGCACCAGCGGCACCGTCACCTTGGGCGCGAAGAACGCGGCCTCCTCGGGCAACGCGCTGAACACCCGTGGCAGCACCGAGGCGTCGCCCTCCTGGGCGCGCAGCAGCCCGCACAGCTCCAGCACGCCGGCTGCCGCGACGAAGATCGCGATCGCCCCGAACAGCGGACCGCACACGATCTGCACGTCCAGGCTCATCAGCGTGAAGGCGGCCAGGCACCCGACCACCAGCAAGCCCACGCCGAGGGCGAGCTTGCGCGGGCGGCCGAGCAGGGAGAGATCCGCGGCGGACGTGACGGCGTTATCGGCTTGGGTAGTCAAAGCGCGCGCAGTCTAGCGATTGCGGCTCGGCCTGTCACAGGTCAGGCGTTCGACTTGAGCGCGTGCTTCTTGGCGAGCTTGTACAAGTACTTGCGATCCATGTCCGCGGCCCGGGCGGCGGCCGACACGTTGCCGTCGTGACGCTCCAGCAGCCACGCCACGTAGCGCTTCTCGAAGCCGTCCTCGAAGCGGGTGCGTTGCTCGCGGTAGCTGAGCCCGGGCTCGAACTGCTCCGGGTCGCGCGCGCCCTGTCCTTCATAGCCGAACCACAGGGACGCCAGGTGGCGTGCGCCGGGCCCACCGCCGCGCAGCCCGTGCAGGGCGCGTTCGATCACGTTGCGGAGCTCGCGCACGTTGCCTGGCCAGTCGTGCAGTGCGAAGGCCGCGACCGCGTCCGGTGTCAGGCTAAGTCCTGCACCCTCGTTGAGGCGGGCGAGCAGGGTGCGGGCGAGCAGGGGTAGATCGTCGCGGCGATCGCGCAGCGGGGGCATGGTCACGGCCTCGCCGGAGATCTGGGCGTGCAGCGCGGGCAACAACTTTCCGCGCTGGAGCTCCTCTGCGGGCCGCCGCTTGCTCGCCGCGATCAGGCGCACGTCGAGCCTCACACGTTCCTCGCTGCCGTCGCGCGTGAAGCTGCCCTGCGCGATGGCCTCACTCAACCGCGGCTGGAGCGTGAGCGGCAGCGCGGTCACCTCGTCGAGCAGCAGGGTACCCCCGCGCGCGAGCTCGAGCGCGCCCGCACGCGCCGCCGCCCCGAACAGCTCGCCCGCGAGCGCCGCCGGCTCCACCGCACTGCAGTCGAGCGCGATGAAGGGCTGCGTCTTACGAGGGCCGCTCACGTGGAGCGAGCGCGCCAGCAGGTCCTTTCCGGTGCCTGCTTCGCCGCAGATCAGCACGCTCGCGTCGCCTTCGGCCAGCTGTGCGGCCCGGGCAAACAACTGGCGCATCGAGCCAACGCGGCCCACCAGCTCGCCAAAACGCTCCGGGCCCTCCATCAGCGCGCCTCCTTGAGCGACACGCGAAGGTCACCCTCCGAGGGGACGTCGATTGACCTGTCCAGGCGAGTGACCCCACCGTCTGCGCTCACGAGCTCCACGGCCAGCTGATAGCGACCGGGCGCCAGCGAGGGAACATGGGAGAGGAAGGCCGGCGCCCCGGTCGGGAACTGCCGCTCGAAACCGGCGATCAGCGCGTCGCCGTCGCTATACGTGACCCGCAGCGATTGCACCGAGCTCGGCAGCGCGTACGTGAGCTGCTGATCTTGCGGCATCTCGTCGTGCGCCAGCTTACCAACGATGACCAGTCCGAGGACCAGAAACAGAGGGGCCAATCGACGGCGTCGTTCGGGGGGGAAATAGCGAAGCATGAAGCCGGTGTTGTGTTTCGGCGCCGACTCGCGGGCGGTCTCGTGACCGCGAGCGCATAGCAGAAGCTTGATGGGCAAAAAACGCGGTGTTAACTTGCTCTGGTGGCCTTGTTGAACGCGGTCGCGCAGCTCTCGGCGGGCAGCTCGGGTACGAGCTTGGGTCGATGCGGGCGCCGATGCTGGGACGTGGCCCATACCGAGGTCTCGTGACGCTCTTCAAAGCGCATGCATTGATTCCTGCCGGCTCCGTCCATAGGTTGCCATGACCATGGTGCGCCTGACGGATATCCTCGACAAGGTCACCGCCTATCATCCGACGGCTGACGCCGATCTCATCAACAAGGCCTACGTCTATGCCTCGCGCATGCACGAGGGCCAGCGCCGCAAGAGCGGCGACCCGTACTTCATCCACCCGGTCTCGGTCGCGCACATCATCGCGGACATGCACCTCGACGGTGCCAGCGTCTGCGCGGCGCTGCTGCACGACGTCGTCGAAGACACGGTCGCCACCGAGGGCGACATCTCCGCGCTGTTCGGCCAGGAGATCGCGTTCCTCGTCGATGGCGTGACCAAGCTCGGCAAGATCAACTTCATCAGCAAAGAAGACCAGCAGGCGGAGAGCTTCCGCAAGATGCTGATCGCGATGGCGCGCGACATCCGCGTGCTGCTGGTGAAGCTCGCCGACCGGCTCGACAACATGCGAACGCTCGACCACATGTCGGTCGACTCGCAGGAGCGCATCGCGCGCGAGACGCTGGAGATCTACGCGCCGCTGGCCGGCCGGCTCGGTATCCAGTGGATCAAGAACGAGCTGCAGGACCTGGCGTTCAAGTACATCTCGCCGGAGCAGTTCGCGGACCTGTCGCGCCAGACAAAGAAGCTGTCGCGCGATCGTGAGAAGTACGTCAACGACGTGTGCAAGCGCATCGAGCGCATGCTGGTCGAGCGCAACTTCGCGGTCGAGGTCTCGGGTCGCATCAAGGGCCTCTACTCCCTGTGGGAGAAGATGAGGAAGCACCAGTGCGAGTTCGACCAAGTCTATGACTACGTCGCGTTCCGCGTGGTGGTGGAGAACGTCGCGGACTGTTACGCGTCGCTGGGCGTGATCCACTCGCAGTGGACCCCGATCCCGGGCCGCTTCAAGGACTACATCGCGCTGCCCAAGCCGAACATGTACCAGTCGCTGCACACCACGGTGATCGGCCCCGGCCATCGCCGCATCGAGGTGCAGATCCGCACCCGCGAGATGCACAAGGTGGCGGACTTCGGCATCGCCGCGCACTGGAAGTACAAGCAGAACACCGGCGGCCTGGACGCCAAGGACGCGGCCAAGTTCGCCTGGCTGCGCCAGCTGATGGAGTTCCAGAAGGAGGTCAAGGACCCGCAGGAATTCCTGGAGAGCGTGAAGGTCGATCTCTTCAACGACGAGGTCTACGTGTTCACGCCCAAGGGCGATGTGCGCGTGTTCCCGCGTGGCGCCACGCCGATCGACTTCGCGTACTCGATCCACTCGCAGGTCGGCGAGCACTGTAGCGGCGCGCGCGTGAACGGCGTGTTGGTGTCGCTGCGGCACGAGATGCACAACGGCGACACGATCGAGATCGTCACCAGCCCCAACCAGAAGCCCAGCAAGGACTGGCTGGACTTCGTGGCCTCCGGACGGGCGCGCTCGCGCATCCGCGTGTACCTGCGCGCCGAGGAGCGCAAGCAGAGCATCGAGCTCGGCAAGGAGCTGCTCGAGCGCGAGATGCACAAGCGTGACCTCTCGCTCAACCGCGCGCTGAAGTCGGGCGTGCTGGAGAAGGAGCTCAACCGCTTCCCGGTCGGCAGCATCGACGAGCTCTACGCGGCGCTCGGCTACGGCAAGCTCGAGCCCGGGCAGGTCGTGGAGGCGCTGGAGGCGCAAAACGACAGCACCGCGAAGAAGTCGCTCAAGCCCACCTTCTTCGAGCGCACCGTCCGCAAGGTCACGCGCAAGGAAGGCACCACCGGCATCCGCATCGCCGGCATCGACGACGTGCTGGTGCGCTTCGCCAAGTGTTGTAACCCGCTGCCGGGTGACCCGATCACGGGCTTCATCACGCGCGGTCGCGGCGTGACGGTGCACCGGCGCGCGTGTCGCGAGAGCATGGAGCTCGATCCCGATCGCCGTATCGACGTCAGCTGGGCGGACGACGCCAAGGTGCAACGCCCGGTGCAGGTGCGCGTGGTGACGGCCGATCGCCCCGGCATCTTGTCGACGGTGACCGGCGCCTTCACGGACACCGGCCTCAACATCACCGAGGCCACCTGTCGCTCGCTGATGGACGGCCGCTCGGTGAACACGTTCCAGTTCACCGTCGCGGACGCCGGTCAGCTCAAGGTCCTGATGCGCAACATCGCCAAGATCCAGGGCGTCTACGACGTCGAGCGCGTCTAGCTCTGAATCGTCGACGTCGACGAACCCTTGGCAAGCCCGATCCCGAGGTCGAGCACCCAGCGGATCCCCAGCATCGCGAGGCAGCCCGCGAGCAGCGGCAGCAGGATCGCGCCGGAGCCGAGCTTGTGCCCACCCAGCGCCGTCAGCAGCGCGGTCGCGCCGCCCGGCGGGTGTACGCTCTTGCTCAGCACCATCCATATGCCCGCACCCGCGACCGCGAGCGACGACTGCTGCACGACTGTCATCTGCGGGGCCAGCATGATCACCGCGGTCGCGACGAGCGCAGACCCGAGGTGTCCGGCCACTACATTCCAGGCACGCCCGGCTGCGCTGTCCGGGGCGAAGAACACGATCACCGTGCTCGCGCCGAAGGGCGGCATCAACGCAGGCAAGTCCACGGCACCCTTCGTCAAAGGGTCGAGCGCGCCCAGGCTGAGGATGAACGCGGCCGCGCCCAGGGAGGCGAGCAGCACGCGGCGGGTGGGTTCGTCGACTCGAGCCAAGCTCACGCGACCTGCATGGTAGTCGATCGAAGCCGACGATGCTCCTAGATCGGAAACGTTTAAGAAATCAAATAGACGTTCTCTGTGGCATTGCCTGTTTTTGTTTCGTCATACCGGCACGACGCGCGGATTGGTCATTCGCGGCCGTGATGGCAGACTCGTTTCGGTCCGCGGGAGGAGCTCCATGCCGGAACGATCGCAGATCAGGGCGCTGAACACGGAGACCGCTGGCATCCTCGAACGCGTTAGCGACGGCGTGGTCGGCGTCGATCTCGAGTGGCGCTACACGTACGTGAACGATAGCGCCGTGCGCATGCTCGACCGGCGCGCCGAGCACATGTTGGGCCGCGGGATCTGGGAGCTGTTCCCGGAGGCGATGGAGCGGCCGATCTTCCGCGCCTCCGAGCGGGCGATGGAGACGCAGGCGGTTGGCTTCGTCGAGGACTACGACCCGTTCCTCGAGAAGTGGTTCGAGTGCCGGCTCTACCCGTCCTCCAACGGGCTCTCGATCTTCTTTCACGACATCACCGATCGAAAGCGCTTCGAGGCGCTGCTGCGCGGCCAGTCGCAGGTCCTCGAGTTGATCGCGCACGGCACCCCGTTGCCGCACGCGCTCGACGCGCTGCTACGCGTGATCGAAGCGCAGGCCGAGGGCATGCGCTGCTCGATCTTGCTGCTCGATGCCGAGGGCAAGCATCTGTTCCACGGCGCCGCGCCCAGCTTGCCTGGCGCGTTCACCGAGGCGATCAACGGGGCGGCGATAGGTCCCGCGGCCGGGTCCTGCGGCACCGCTGCGTTCACGGGTCGCGCGGTGATCGTGGAAGACATCGCAACCGACCCCAAGTGGGCTTCCTACAAGCACCTCGCGCTGCCGCATGGCCTGCGCGCGTGCTGGTCGACGCCGATCGTGGACAGTGAAAAGCGCGTGCTGGGCACGTTTGCGATGTACTACGACGACGTGCTGACCCCGAACGAGCGCGACGAGGACCTGGTCAAGATGGCGACGCACCTGGCGTCGATCGCGATCATCCGGGCCCGCGCCGAGCGCGAACGCGAGGAGCGCGAGCGCATGCGCCGCCAGAATCGCGAGCTGGAGGAGCTCAACCGCGCCGCGCAGGAGGCCAGCCGGCTCAAGAGCCAGTTCCTGGCCAACATGTCGCACGAGCTGCGCACGCCGCTCAATGCGATCAACGGCTTCTCGGAGTACCTGATCGACCAGCACGCAGGCCCGCTCACGCACAAGCAGCTGGAGTGCCTGCAGCACGTGCTGAGCAGCGGGCGCCACCTGCTGCGGCTGGTCAGCGACGTGCTCGATCTGGCCAAGGTCGAAGCCGGCAAGATGGAAGTGTTCTGCGAGTCCTGCGCGCTGCGCGAGGTGCTGGGTGAGGTGTGCGCGGTGGTCAGCGGACTCGCGCGGGACAAAGAGATCGCGCTGCACTGGCGCTGCGAGCCGCCGCTCGAGCGCGCCGTGCTCGACATCCAGAAGTTCAAGCAGGTGTTGTTCAACCTGCTGGCCAACGCGGTGAAGTTCACCGCGCGCAACGGGCGCGTGGACGTGGTGGTGCGTGCGCTCGACGAGGCGCGCCTCGAGGTGCGCGTGCGCG
>DASUME010000053.1:0-12582 GCA_036277895.1 Polyangiales bacterium | reverse complement strand
GCCCGCGGCCTGCTCCACGTCGCCCCCCACCGTCTTCAGCGCGGTGATCGCGTCGAGCATGATCTTGCGGTTCGGGTCGGCATCGGCCGCGGAGATGATCACGTCGAACGGCGTGCCCGCCTTCTGGAGGTTGGCCAGCTCTTGCAGCTTGCCGACCGCGGCCTCGAGGTCCGTCGTGGTCTTGGCGGCGAGCACCGGATCGGCGGCGTTCACCACGTCCTGCACGCCCACGCCGTCGACCGTGCCGTAGCGGCCGAGCCACACGTTCTGGATGCCGAGGCCGTTGCCGAGCAGGTCCACCGACGTGTTGTCGCTGAAGCAGGAGTGCTCGTCTTCCTGATCCTTGTGGCTGTAGGCGACCGTCATGCGCTCGCCAGACAGCTCGGCCTTGGCCATCGAGCCGATCGACTTGAGCAGATCGCTGATCGCTTCCTGCTGCGGGTTGGCGCCGCTCTCGACCGCGGTCACACCGAACTGGGCGGCGTAGTTCGCCGCGCCGGGCTTCCACTGGTCGGCCACCTGCTGCAGGTTCGTCAGCAGCAGGTCGGTGACCACGGTCAGGTACTGCTTGCGACGCTCGAAGTTCGCTGCGGTGGTGTAGTCCGTGGAGGCACGCTTGCCGGCGCCGAGGCCCGGCGTCGCGTCGTCCTGACCCCAGAGCAGGAACTCGATCGCGTGGTAGCCGGTGCTGATCTCGGCCTCGCCCCGGGCGGCGTTGATGGCCGTGAGCGAAGCGGGGCTGATCTCCGCGCTCGGGTCGTTCACGATGCCCGCCGCGGGGTCGTCGCGCGTGGAGTCGATGAAGTTCTCGTCGAGCGGCCAGGAGTTGATCAGGCCCTCGGGACCGTCGTCGGGGTTGTCGATCGGGCCGTCGTAGAAGCGAAACGCCTCGCTCGGGCCGTACGGAACGCGGGCCGCGATCCAGGCGTCCTGGGCCGCCTTCTGCGTCACCGGCGTGGGGCTGGCGACGAACGCGGCGACGGCCGCCTTCAGCGCGGTCGCGGTCGTGAGCACGTCCGCGTAGTTGCTGTTGACCAGCACCTTGTAGTTGCTGATCGCCTGGTCGGCGACCGCGGTGGGAAAGCTCGACGAGGACTCGTCGTCATCACCGCAGGCGAGCAGGGGGAGCGCGAGCAAGAGAGGAGCAAAGCGACGCATTCGCGGCTCCTACTGAAAACGACTTTCAAGGTCAAGCCGATCCAGGCGCGGAATTCCCGGGTATTTTTCCCTATCGAACGCGTCGTCGCAGGCGGCGGCGATGATGACGCTCAGGAGAGAGCGAGGTCAACGAGCCCGATGCGAGCAGCTTGCGAATGCCCTCGTCCGCCTGCTTCCCAAACAAGATCCGCACTGCGTCCGCGCTCAACGGGCGCAGCGCCTCGAACAGCGTGGTCGGCTGGCTGATGTCGAGGTGCCCATCGCGCGCGCGCGCGACGAAGAACTCGGTGAGCTCCGCCATCGCGCGTCCGAGGTGCTTCTTCAGGATCGAAGCGGCCAGCGACGCGGAGTCTTGATCGATGCCGACCGCCTCCAGCTTCATCGCGATCGAGAGCAGCGCCGGGCTCTCCACCAGGTAGACGTCACCGCGCCGCTCGATCAGGTTCGCGCGCGTGAGATCCGCGAGCAGACCAGGGCGGTCGCTGCCCGCGAGCTGGTAGAGCTCGGCTTCGGTCAGCGTGCGCGCTTGATCTTGCGACCACGATGCCTGCAGCTGCTGCTCGACACCGAGCCACTCCGCGATGTCGACCTCGCCGCGGTCCATGCTCTTGACGAGCCCGCGGATGGCGTCGATGCGCAGCCCGCGATCCTGCAGCTGAGCGATCAGCTTCAGGCGCTCGACGTGTGTGCGGTTGTAGATGGCGACGCGGCCGCGGATCTCGGGCGGCGAGAGCGCGCCCTTGCTCTGGTAGAAGCGAATCGTGCGGCTCGGCACGCGCGTGACCGCCGACAGCTCGTCGATCGTGAACTCCGCCGAGATCGGCCGCTCGCCGGTCTGAAAATCCGGGTCTTCAGGCGAGGTGGGAGACGGCGTCCGCGACATCGAGTCGTTTATGTACATCATCTCGGGCCACGCTCCTGTCCCTTTGCGCAGACCGCTGCGCTTTTGAGGGCTTAGGTATTGAGCCACCACGCGAGGGTCGCGAGACACGGCACGCCGAGGTGGAGCAGTGTGCCGCCGATCGCCGCGGCGATGCGCGACGCTCGATCCATACGTTCGTGGTGAGAAGTGATCGTGTCGGCCTCGAGCGCGGGCTCCGCGTCGGAGGTCAGCTCGACTCGATCGAATGCGCGCGCCGTCAAGGCGTCGTAGTGCGCCAGGGCCATGGAGTGCCTCCGTTCGAAGAGAGCAGGGTGGAAACTCACCTGCTGATGCCTCACTTATGACCGTGACAGTGTTTGGTGTCAAGATGCGACGCGAAAATCGTTGCAGTGGGCACTGTCGCATCGTAGCTTGCAGGCAACCCGGAGACGACATGGACGAACGAGAGCGCAGCAGGATCGAGCGCGAGGTGCGCGCCAAGGCGCTGCGCCGTGTGCGCGCAAAGATCGGATTTCGCTGGCATTTTGCCGCGTTTGCGATGGTCAACGTGCTGTTGTTCGTGATCAATCAGATGTTCACGCCCGGCTTCCCCTGGTTCTTCTTCCCGCTCGCAGGCTGGGGCATCGCGTTGGCTTTCCATGCCTTCGCGGTCTTTCAGGGCAGCGGCGCCAGCGACGACATGCTGGAGCTGGAGATCCAGCGCGAGCTCGAGCGCCGCGGCATCCAGCCGTCGAACCGCGCCTAGCCCCGCTTGAAGGGCGTGCTCTCGGCGAGCACTTCCTGCTCGCGATCGACGTAGTCGGCCTCGTGCTCGACGAACTCGCCGATCGCGCGGTCGAGCCCGGGGTGCGCCGCCCAGTGTGCGCTGTGGCAAGTGCTCGGCAGGAAGCCGCGCTTGATCTTGTGCTCACCCTGCGCGCCCGCCTCGAAGCGACGCATGCCGTGCGCGAGCCCCCACTCCATCGGCAGGTAGTAACAGAGCTCGAAGTGCAGCATCGGGAGCTCGCGCGTCGCGCCCCAGTAGCGGCCGAACAGCGAGTGCCCCTTGTAGAAGAACAGCGCGCCGGCGACCGGCTCTTCACCGTCGTGCGCCATCGCCGCGAACGCGTGCGGGTTCTCGGGCAAGCCCTCGAAGAAGCCGCGCCGCAGGTAGGCCTGCGAGCCGTGGTTGCGGATCGTGCTGCGGTAGAAGCTCCACATCGCGCTCACGTCGCGCGGCGTGAGCGCGTCGAAGCGGCGCATCGAGAGCGTGAGCCCGTAGCTCTTCGCCTTGTCGCGCTCCTTGCGCACGTTCTTGCGCGACGAGTTGCGCAGCGCGCCCGAGAAGTCGTCGAACGTCTTCAGGCTGCCGTCGTGCTCGAAGTGGTACTGCGTGCTCTGGCGCGCGTGCAGGCCCAGCGCGGTCAGGCGCTCGCTCTCCTCGCCCGTGCAGAACAGCACGTGGAACGACGACGCTTGTTCACGCTTGGCGATCTCGCGCGCGGCCGCGATCAGCAGCGGCGTCAGCTCCTCCGCCTGCTCGGACCGCACCAACAAGCGGCGTGCCCCCGCCGGCGTGAACGGCGCGGCGCACACGAGCTTGGGGTAGTACGCGAGGCCGGCGCGCATGGCGGCCTGCGCCCAGCCCCAGTCGAAGATGAACTCGCCGTACGAGTTGTCCTTCAGGTACATCGGCATCGCGCCCACGAGCGTGTCGCCGCGCTTGATCAGCACGTGCCGTGGCAGCCAGCCGCTCTCGGCCGTGCCCACGCTGCCGCTCAGCTCCATCAGCCGCAGGAACCCGTGCTCCATGAACGGGTCGTTCTCGTCGACCAACGCGTTCCAGGCCGCGGCGTCCACGTCCGCCAGCGATCCCACGATCTCGATCGACAGCTCCACGGAGCAAATGTAGCCGCTTACGGCGACTTCGCCTTGAAGGCGTGGTCCTTGTAGTAGCGGAGCTCCTCGATGCTCTCGCGAATGTCGTCGAGCGCCCGGTGGGTGTTGCGCTTGTTCGGCAGCTCTACGCCGTGGCTCCAGCGCTTGACTAGCTCCTTGACCGTGCTCACGTCGATCGTGCGGTAGTGCAGCCAGGCGCTCAGCTCGGGCATGTACTTGTCGATGAAGCGCCGGTCGTGGCTGACCGAGCTCCCGGCCAGCGGCGACTGCCCCTTGTTGGTGAAGCGCTTCAGGTACTCGATCGTGCGTAGCTCGACGGCGCGCAGGTTCAGCGTCGACTGCTTCACGGCCTCGGTCAGCCCACTCTGGCCGTGGTGCCGCGTGCACCAGTCGTCCATCGCGTCGAGCGCGGCGTCCGGCTGGTGGGCCACGAGGTCGATGCCTTCGCCCAGCTCCTTCAGCTCGCCGTCGGTCACGATGCAGGCGAGCTCCAGGATGACGCACTTGTCCGGATCGAGGCCGCTCATCTCGAGGTCGATCCAGATCAGGTTGGGCAGTGCGGGTTTGCTCGGTGCTGTTTCCTCACTCATGCGACGCTTACTGTCGCACGTTCGTCCGCCTTCTTGCACTGTTCAAGCGTTCCCCGATGTTGCCTAGTTGGCACCCACGTAGGCACGGCGCAGGGCCTCGGCGGCTTCGAGCATGGTCGGGCTCGGGTCGTCGAGCAGGGCGCCGTCGAGCTCGATGATTCGGCCGCCCGGCTGGCAGGGGCGGATCAGCCCGAGGCCCGGGTGGCGGCAGAGCGAGCCGCTCATGCCGGTGCGGGTCAGCAGCAGGTCCGGGTCGAGCGCGAGCACCCCCTCGGCCGTGAGCTCCGGCCAGCCCACCAGCCCCCCGGCCGCATCCGTCAGGCCTGCGTACTCGATCACGTCGTGGTAGCTGGTCTCGGCGGCGGCCGCGAACAGCTTGTCCGCGTAGCGCGCGAGGTACAGCGTGCGCGGTCCCTTGGCGCCCGGGGCGAGCGAGGTCATTCGCTCTTGCAGGGTCAACGCGTAGCGCTCGGCGCGCTCCGGGGCGCCCAGCAGCCAGCCGATCGCCCGGATGCCGTGCAGCATCGTGGTCACGCCGCGCATCGGCCCGAGGTCGAACACCTGCACCCCACGCTCGCGCAGCCGGGCCACGTAGTTGGGGTCGACCAGGTCGCTGACGATCAGCAGCTCGGGGCGCAGCGCGAGCACGTGCTCCAGATCATCGCGCGCGCCGATCGCGGGCTTGCCCGCGTAGCGGTAGCCGAGCGGCGTGTTCGCGGCGTAGCGCGTGAAGGCCACCACGCGGTCGGGCTCACTCAGCTCGAGCAACACCCGGTCGGACAGCAGCGAGCCGGAGGCGATCCGCGTGTACGCGCGCAGCGGGACCCGCGTGCCGCGCGCGTCGCGCAGCGCGAGCGTTCCGTCGGGCTGACGTTCGGGCGCGAGCGCGTTCGACTGCACCCTGGCCGTCGGTGCGCTCTCCATCGCCTGGGGTGCGCCGCCCACGATCGCGATCGTGAGTGCGAGCAGCGCCGCGCCGAGGTTGAGCAGGTCGGTCTTCATGGCAGACGAAACCCGGGTGCGTCGCGCTCGATCATGTCCACGCCGTACAGCGCGCGCACGTTCGCCGGCGTGATCACGTCGCGCGCGGGGCCGAACGCCAGCGGCTTGCCTCGCTGCAACAGCAGGGCGTGATCGGCGAACGCGAGCGCGTGCTCCAGCTGATGCATCACGAGCACCACCGTGCGCCCGTCCGCGGCCAGCGCGCGCAGCAGAACGAACAAGCGCAGCGCGTGCTCGATGTCGAGCGAGGCCGTGGGCTCGTCGAGCAGCAGCAGCGAGGCGTCCGTGCACAACGCGCGCGCGAGCAGGGTGCGCTTTTGTTCGCCCGTGCTCAGCTCGCTGTAGGCGCGATCGGCGAACGCGACCAGGTCGGTCTCGACCAGCGCACGCTCGATGCGCGCGTCGTTCACGGCCTGCGTCGCGCGGTGGCTGTAGCGCCCGAGCGCGACCACCTCGCGCACGCGCAGCGCGGCGGTCAGCTGCGACTGCGCGGGCACCAGGCTCGCCTTCTTCGCCAGCTCGTGCGCCGGCAGCTGCGCGCGCAGCACGCCGCCGATGCGCACCTCCCCGCCATGCGGCACCAGGCCGAGCAGCGCGCGCAGCAGCGTGCTCTTGCCCGCGCCGTTCGGCCCGAGCACGGCAAGCAGCTCGCCGGCGCGCGCCTGAAAGCTCACGCCGTGCAGGATCCGGCGCTCGCGAATCGTGACCTCCAGCGCGTGCACACGCAGCTCAACCATGCAGCAACCTGCGCTGCGAGCGCATCACCAACCCCAGGAACAGCGGCGCACCGATCAGGTCGGTGATCACGCCAAGCGGGATCTCGGTGCGCGAGGGCAGGGCGCGCGCGACCATGTCGCAGGCCAGCACGAACACGCCCCCTCCGAGCGCAGCCGCCGGCACCAGGCGACGATGCGCCACGCCCACCACGCGGCGCAGCCCGTGCGGTACGACGAGCCCGACGAAGCCGAGGTTGCCGCCCACCGCGACCGCACCCGCCGTCAGCAGCGCGATCCAGATGATGCACCAGCGCCGCGCGCGGGCGACGTCGAGCCCGAGCACACGCGCTTCTTCCTCGCCCGACAACAACAGGTCGAGCGGCCGCGCCCAGGCGAACGCGGCCAGCGTGCCGATCAGCGCGATCGGCGCGAGGGTAGCCACCTGACGTGGGCCCGCGCCGGTCACGCTGCCGAGCGCGAATGCGATCACGGCGCGCCCGAGCTCCCAGCTCTCCTGGGCGAGGCTGGTCACGAACGAGCCCAGGCCGAGGAACAGCGACGACAGCAAGAAGCCCGCGAGCAGCAGCACCACCGTGTCGGGCGCGCGCTTGGCGAGCGCGAGCAACACCAGCAGCGCGCTCAGTGCGCCGAGCAGACAGCCGATCGGCAGCCACGCCTCCACGGCGAGCCCGCCCACGCTACCGTGGCCGAACGTCGCCGACAGCAGCAGGATGGAGACCTTGCCCGCGAAGCTCGCACCTGCGCTCGTGCCGAGCAGATCTGGGCTGGCGAGCGGGTTGCGGAACAGTCCCTGTGCGAGCACGCCGGCTACCGCCAACGATGCACCGACCAGATACGCCGTGAGCCCGCGCGCGGCGCGCAGCGTCAGTAGCGCGCTCGCGAGCTCCTGGCCTTGCAGCGACGTTGGCCCCGCCAGCAAGTTGACGGCCAGCGCGGCCACGCTCGCAACGACCAGCAAAGTCAGCGCTCGGCGCGCGGGCATGCGTGCGGTCGTACCACGAGCTGACGACGCACCGCCTGTTCTCGCGGGGGCGCTGGCGGTACGAACTTTCCCGGTTGCGAGCGTCCGTTTAGTGCTATCCCGGGCGAGTCATTACGGGAAACGACAAGGAGACGGCGATGGCGAAGTTCCTGAGCGACGAGTGGTTCAGCAAGGTGAAGGAGCTGACCGAGGACGCGGGTGAGCTCAACATTCCTGGCCCGCTCAAGGACCTCACGATCAACCTGAACGTCACGCTCGCCGACGGCAGCACCAAGGCCGTGCACCTGGCCGGTGGCCAGTTCGCGCAGGGCCTGGCGGCTGGCGCCCCGGTGACCGTCGCCGTGCCGGCCGAGATCGCGAAGAAGATCTTCGTCGACCTCGACCAGCAGGCGGGCATGCAGGCGTTCATGAGCGGTCAGATGCGCGTCGAGGGCGACGTGACCAAGCTGATGGTCCTGCAGACGGTGCAGCCCAGCGAAGAGCTGCGCGACCTGCTCGACGACGTGAAGGACATCACTGAATAACGCCGAGCTCGGCTCGATGATCGATGCCGAGGCCTGGGCCCAGCAGCTCGGGATCTCGCGCGCCGCGGTCGACCTCTACCTCGCCAGCGAGGTGGTCGACCTGCACCTCGATAGCTTCATCTGGCGACGGTTGTTCGGCTACGACCTCGCGCGCGAGCACGGGTCAGGCTGGCTGAACGGCTGGTTCTACAGCCAGAGCGACATCCCACGCCTGCGTGCGGCGGGGGTGGGCGGCGCGGTCTGGGTGATCACCACCAACCCGCTGCGCTCGTTGCGCGGCCGGCGCGACACGTTGCTCGACAACGTCGTGCGCCTGCGCACGGAGCTCGAGGCGGCGGGCATCGCGATCGCCGGCGACGCGACCGCGTACGCCGCGATCCGCGCGCGCGGCCAGCACGCCGCGCTGCTCGGAATCCAGGGTGGCAACGCGCTCGAGTACGACCTCGCCGACTTCGATCGACCGGAGCTCGCGGCGCTGTCGTTGGTCACGCTGATGCACTTCACCCGCTCGCGCATCGGTACGCCCGCGTTGCCCTATCCGCGAGGCGATCAGCACCTCACGCGCTTCGGCGCCGACTACGTGCGCAAGCTGAACGAGCGACGTGTGATGGTCGATCTCGCGCACATCAGCCACGAGGGCTTCCAGGACGTGCTCGCGCTGCACGACCGCACGCAGCCGCTGACGATCTCGCACGCGGCCTGCGACGCGGTGTTCCCGCACTTCCGCAACGTCACCGACGACGAGCTGCGCGCGGTGGCGAACACCGGCGGCGTGATCGGCGTGATCTTCAACACTGCCTTCCTCGGCGGCTCGCTCTTCAACGGCCGCGCCGAGCGCGTGATCGATCACGTACAGCACATGCTGAAGGTGGTCGGCTCGCGCCACGTCGCGCTGGGCAGCGACTTCGACGGCGCGATCATCGGACCGCGCGACCTGCGCACGATCCGTGAGCTGCCGCGGCTGGTCGAGCTCATGCTGCGGCGCGGGATCCCCGAGCTCGACATTCAGAACGTGCTCGGCAAGAGCTTCCTGCGCGCGTTCGCCGCGCTCAGAAGTTGAGCTTGATCGGCACGTAGCGGCGCGCGTCGTCGGACTGGCCGAGCTGGCCGGTGTCGTTCGCACCCCAGCAGAACAGACCATCGCTGGCGAACGCGCAGGTGTGGAACTGGCCAGCATTCACCGAGCGCCAGCGGCCCTCGTGCCCGACGACCTGGGTCGGTGCCGTGCGCAGGCTGGAGTCACCGCCGCCGAGCTGACCTTCTTCGCCGCGACCCCAGCAGTACAGCGTGCCGTTCTTCTTCAGCGCGCAGCTGTGCAGCCAGTTCGCGGTCACGCTCGCGAAGTCGTCCCCGTCGAGCTTGGTCGGCACGCGCACCATCGCCTGGTTGGTGGTGAGACCGAGCAGGCCGTTCGCCGGTTGGCCCCAGCACCACAGGCCGCCCGCGATGTCGACCGCGCAGCTGTGGTTCTGACCGGCCGCGACCGACACGAACTGCGTATCGCCCGCGACCGGGGTCGGCGTGCGCGTCTGCTCGAGCGGCTCGGCGATGCCGAGCTGGCCCCAGTTGTTGCGGCCCCAGCAGTACACGCGGCCCTGCTCGCTGAGCGCGCACACGTGCCCCTGGCCGACGCTGACCTGCGCGAAGCGCGTGTTCGTGAGCACGGGCGTGGGCGCGGTGCTGAGCGGGAGCGTGCCCGTCTGGCCCATGCCGGGATCGTTCTGGCCGAGCTTGCCCTCGCTGTTGTCACCCCAGCACCAGAGCTCGCCGCGCGGCGCGAGCGCGCAGGTGTTCCAGCCACCGCAGCTGAGCGTGGCGAAGCGCCTGACATCGAGCGGAGCGGGAGTCTCGCGCGGCATCACGTCGCCCACGCCGAGCTGTCCCTGCACGTTGCTGCCCCAGCACAAGGTCGTGCCGTCTGCCCGGAGCGCGCAGCTGTGCCGCTCGCCCGCGCACACGTCCGTGAACGGCTCGTCCGCCAGCTTCACCGGCTTGCGCTGCGCGCCGGTGCCGAGCACGCCCGCCTGCCCGAAGTCGTCCGCGCCCCAGCAGTAGAGCGAGCCGTTCACGACTGCGCACGACTGCGCGAAGCTGCTCACGACGTTCGCGCCCTCGGGCACCATCGCGTCTGGCGGCGGGTTGGCGTCCTGCACGCGCGCGTCGCGCACGTTGGCATCGACCAAGCTCGCGTCGTTGCCGGCATCGCTACCCGGGTCGCTGCCGGCATCGCGCGGAGCCTCGCCGTCGGGCTCGTTCGGCAGCCGCTGCTCCAGGATCAAGAACTCGTTGCTGCAGGCAGCAAACGTCAGCGCGAACGCGAGTGCGCCTCCTGTGGCTCGCGCGCGGAGCAACCGCGCGCTTCGACGTGCCACGCTCATAGCTCGAACTCCAAGCCCAGGTTTACGCCCAACACGAGGCCCGTGACGGCCATCAGCACGCGCGTGCCGTCCGTCGCCTCCGCACCCACCAGCACGCCACCGATCGCGAGCTCGGCAAACAGCGCACGCTCGTGCGGAAGCGGGAAGCCGAGCAGCGCCACCGCGCTGGCCTGGACCACGCCCGCGTGCTGCACGAGTGCACGCGCCATCTGCGGGTCGAGCCCGCGCAGCGCGAAGTAGTCGAGCTCCACACGCGCCCCGCCGCAGCCGAAGGTCTTGCGACGGTCGCGCGCGCACAGGCCGGCGGTCAGCGTGCCACGCAGGCCGCTGGCGAGCACATCTCCGAGCGAGCTCTTCGCCGGCACGCTCGCCAGCCCGGCCACGCCGAGCGTGAACCAGCCGCGCTGCCACGGACGCACCGTGAAGCGCGCTCCGAGCGAGAACGCGTCGAAGTGCTCGGGGGCGTGCAGGTAGCCGAGCTCCGCCGCGAGCGTAAGCTGGGGCGGCCTGTGGTACGAGCCACGCGCGTTCACGGTCCGGCGCGTGCGGTAGGAGTCGACGCGCGTCTCGTCTTCGCGGTCGTCTTCCGGCGCCTCCCCACGCCGGAGCGTGAGCTCGGCCCAGCTCGCGCGCAGCAGCTCGTCGATCGCGATCGCGATCGCCAGCGCACGCCCGTTCGGGGGGACCCGCGCGAGCGGCAAGTCGCGGCCGACGCGCTTGTGGGTGATGCGGTCGTCGAGCTCGATCACCACGGTCGCGTCGTTCGCGGTGAGCTTGGCGAGCGCGGCGG
This sequence comes from Polyangiales bacterium, assembly GCA_036277895.1. GTDB lineage: Bacteria > Myxococcota_A > Polyangia > Polyangiales > DASUME01 > DASUME01. The sequence continues at coordinate 1,660 of DASUME010000053.1, read as the reverse complement.
GCTCGCGCGCGGTCGCGTCCGGATTGCACACGTCGATGCCGCGGTGCCCGAGCTCGGTGGCGAGGTCGGTACTCACTTCGTCGAACAACGCGGGGTCGACGCCATCTCCGTGCAGCACGATGAAGCGCTCGGAGTCGCAGTCGCTCGCGGCCGGCTCTTGCCCATGCGCTCGGGAGAGCAGCGAGCAAAACGCGAGTGCGCTCCACCAAGCCCTGGCAGAGGCCATCGTCAGGGCTGCCCTCTCGCAGGCAGCCCGCGTCTCAACTCAGTTGCCGCACCGTTCGGACACATGCGCTGCATGCACCCCTTCAGGGTAGCGACCAAGGTAGCGGGACCGCGCGCGGCTGCAAGCCTGCCGGTCTCCGCGCGCCTCCTGCGCGAGCACCAGCCGCGCAAGCGCATCTTCCGCGAACGTGCCGTGCGCATCGATCTTGAGTGCACGCTCCAGCGCACGGACCGCGCCGTTCATGTCGCGCAGCGAGTCCATGCGCAGCCGTCCGAGCTCGAACGCCGCCAGCGAGGCGCGACGATCCTTGGGGTAGCGGGCGACGAGGTCTTCGTACAGGTCCGCCGCGTCATCGAGGCGACCGGCGCGTCGCGCCAGGTTGGCCTGGTCGAGCAGCTCGCCCGCATCGTTGAAGGCTTCGGCGCGCGCCCGCTTGCGGCGCTGCTTGGCACGCTCGCGTGCGCGGGCGTGGTCGACTTCGTGGTCGGCCTCGTCGTCATCGAGGCTCGCCGTCTCGTCTTCGGCCTGCGCAGGCTGGCTCTCTTCCAGCTCGCTCGGCGGGTCGAGCTCGTCGTTGTTGACCTGGCTCGGCTCGACCTCACGCTCGCCGTCCTGCGGCGCGACGGTGGTCGACCAGTGCTCACCCGCGTGCAGGGTGACCAGGCCACCGTCGTCGCGATGGACCTCGACCGAGCCCTCGGTCACCTGGACCTGCACCCGGTCGCCCGAGCTGGACCCGCGCCGCGTGACGCGGAACTGCGTGCCGGTGACCACGACCTCGACCTTGCCGAGGTCGACGCTGAAGCGACGCGTGCGCTTCTTGGCGACCTGAAAGCGCGCGCTGCCATGCCCGAGCCGAACCTGAACGGCGTGCTGCGAGCTATGGAGGAGCTTCACTTCGGAGCGCGGCTCGACCTGGATGTGTGTGCCCTCGGCGAGCGTCATCTCGACCGGAGCGTCGTCGCTGGCGACGACCGAACCTTCCCAGACCGAGTCCGTCCCGACCCGGGCGTCGCGCGGCCACCACACGACACCGAGCGCGCAGGCCGCGACCAGGATGCCGACCGTGGGGATCAGCGCTCCCGAGCGCTTACGCTCGCTCTTCGTTTCGTGCAGCTGCTCGGAGATCCGCGCCCACTGTCCATCGAGCCGGCTCTTGTTCAGCTCGGGGACAACGAACTCTGCCAACTTGGTGGGCTCGCTCATTGGGCGCCCTCCTCGCGATGATTCGTGAGTACGCGTTCGGCGGACTGGATTCGCCGCTTAATCGTCGAGAGGCTGATGCCCATCTGCTGTGCTGCCTCGGGCAGGCTCATGCCTTCGACCCGGTGCAGCACCAGCGCGGTGCGCGCCTCGTGGTGCATCTCGTGGAGAGAGGAGTAAATGCGCGCGAGATCGACGCGTACCTCCGGGGATGCTTCGCGCGACAGGATG
>DASUME010000052.1:0-5937 GCA_036277895.1 Polyangiales bacterium | reverse complement strand
GCGATCAGCCAGAACGTGGCGGCTCCGATCGCGCACAGCGCTCCGAGCGCGGAGGCGCGGGCGAGCATGCGCTCCCAGGGCTGGCCTGGCTCGGCGGCGATCGTGAGCAGCAGCCCGATGCCCACGATGAACGGGATCACGAAGCCACCCAGCAGGTAGTGCCAGAGGCCACGCAGACCCAGCAGCTCGTAGATCAACACCACGGGCAGGCCCGACACGAGCGCGATCGCGTAGCCATAGGTCACGTAGGAGACGCTGCGCTCCCCCGAGCTGGCGGCGAACAGCGCCATCGGCCCGAGCGGCGCGATCAGCAGGCCGCGCGCGACGCGTGCATACGAGAGCCTGTTCAGTCGGCGTTCCAGTGCGAGCTCCTCCCTCGAGCCATCATCGCAACCATCCTCGGCGTAACACAACCCCGGCTCCATCGAGCGTCAAAAATTGGCGTAGGATTCAACCGAATGGGGCTCTCACTCCCGCGCCAGCGGGCGCTCGCCGGGCTGCTGCCCGCACTGATCACGCTCGCCCGCTTTCGCAATGGCTTCGTGTTCGACGATGTCTTCGTGATCCAGCGCGGGGACTTCATCCACCAGCTGGCGAACGTGCCGCGGGCCTTCCGCTCGCACACCATGGTCGCGTCTTCCCTCGACGCCGCGGTCGGCAAGCCGGGCATGGACACGTACCGCCCGCTGACGCTGCTGAGCTTCTTCACCGACGCGGCGCTCGGCGGCCGCTCGCCCTGGCCGTATCACCTGACCAACCTGCTGCTGCACAGCGTGGTTTGCGTGCTGCTGTTCGAGTTTCTGCGCCGCTCGCTGCGCACGGCGTCGCAAGTGCCATTGCTGGCGACGCTGTTCTTCGGGCTCTCGCCATGGCTCGCCGAGGCACACGTCTGGATCAACGGCCGCTCGGACTTGTGGCTGGCGCTGTTCGTGCTGCTCGCGCTGCTCGCGCGCTCGCCGCTCGCGACGGGCGCCGCGATGTTGGGTGCGTTGTGGTCGAAGGAAATCGCGGTCTGCGTGCTGCCGTTCGTGGTGCTCGCGCCGAGTGAACGCAGCGTGCGCGAGCGCCTCGCGAGAGCCTGGCCGACCTACGCGGCGCTCGCCGTCTACCTCGGCTCGCGTGCGCTCGCGCTCGACGGCCTGCGCACGCACGAAGGCTCCACACAGCTGCGGACCGCGCTCTCCAACCTGCCGCTGTTGTTGGCCGACGGCTTCGTGCACATCGCGCTGCCGATGCCGTTCGCGCTGCGCAACCTGCGCGACGACTACGCCGCGCTGCCGGGCTGGCTCGCGCCCACGCTGGCGGTGCTCGAGGTCGCGCTGCTCGCGCTGATCGTGCGCCGGCCCTTCGCGCGCTGGGCCGTCGGCCTGGCGATCGCCACGCTCGCGCCCGCCGCGATGATCACGACCACGCTCTGGCCTGGCTTCGGCCGCTACCTCTACCTGCCTTCGATCGCGATCGTGTGCGCACTCGCCGAGCTGCTCTCCACGCTGCGCATGCCCGAGCGCAAGCTGACCCTCGTCGCCGTCACCGTGCTCGCATGCTCCGCGGCGCTGCTCGTCGACGCCACGCTCTCGCTGCACGACGAGCAGACCACGTACACACGCGCGCTGGCTCGCGCCCCCACGCAAGCCTGGACGATCGGCTTCCTCGGTCTCTCCCGCAAGCGTGATGGCCACTGCGACGAAGCCGTCCCCCTGCTAGCCGTCGCCGACGGCCTGGCCCCCGACGAGCCGCGCTACTCGGTCCAGCTCGCGCGCTGCCTGGTCGAGCTCCACCAACCCGCGCAAGCGCGCGACGTCGCCCAGCGCGGCCAGGCGCGCTTCGCCAATACCCGCGCCGAACCCGGCTTCCTCGTCGCCGAGCTCCTCACCACCCCCGACCCAACCCGCGCACGCGCCCTCGTCGACCGCTGCCTCGCCCTCACGCCCGACCGCCCCGACTGCCTCGAAGCTCGCGAGCACTTACTCGCGCCCGCTGGCTCCCGCGCACCGCAGGTGGGACGGTAGACGTGGAGGACGCCATGAGTGACGCAAGCGAGCGCAAGCGAGTCCTGTTCATCGGCCAGACACCGGAGACCGTCGACTTCTCGGACCCCGCACTGCCCCCCGGCACCGACGCCGCGAAGATCCACGCGGGCATCAAGGCAGGCATGCAGCAGATGCTCGACCGCGGCCTCGACCCCGTGCTCTGCCTCGTGGACCCCGCCACCGCCGCCACCGAGGTCGCCCACCAGCTCGCCGCCAAAAGCTACGCGTGCGTAGTGCTCGGCGCCGGCCTGCGCCTCCCACCCAGGAGCCTCCACCTCTTCGAGACCCTCATCAACGTGGTCCACAAGTCCGCCCCCACCGCCTCGATCGCCTTCAACACCAGCCCCCAAGACACCGCCGACGCCGCCGCCCGCTGGCTGCCGAAGGCCTAGTCACGATCCGGCGTGGTCGGGAAGCCTTGCGTCACGAAGTCCTGGTATTCGGGCTTCGGCGAGCCCTGCACGAACAAGAACAAGCCGTGGGACAGGTACGGGTACGCCGAGAGGCGCGCTTCTTCGAACTGTCGCTCGGCCGTCTGTAGCGCCTCGAGGTACGTGTGCGTGCGGAGGGACTGGAGCTTGTGATCGATGTCGTTCAGGAGGGCGGGGTCGCCGATCGTCGAGCGCAGCTCTTCGAGGTGGCGGATCGCTTGTTCGGTGCGGCCTAGTTTGTTGAGGAGCTCGGCGCTGTTCAGCGCGAGCCATGGCGGGCCTGCGCCCAGGCGTGCGGCGGCCTCCAGCTGGGGGGCGGCGCGCTCGAGCAGCTCCTGGCGGCGTTGCGGGTCGCGCTCGATGGGGGCGAGCTCGAAGCGCAGCAGGGAGCCGTAGTCCCAGCGCAGCTCGCCGTCGTCGGGCCAGCGCTTGACGGCGCGCTCGAGGTAGCTCGCGGCGTGCATCGCTTCCTGACGCGTGGCCTGCCCGGGTCGATACAGCGCGGCGGTGGACACCCAACGGTAAGGCTCGCGGAAGCTCGGATCGAGCGCGAGGATCGCGTCGGTGTACTGAAACAGGTAGCGCACGATGCCTCGGTGCATGAGCTCTTCGCCGAAGTACACGAGCGACTTGCACCAGAGCAGGTCCGCGAGCGCCGCCTGGTAGCCGAGGCTGAGCAGGGGCAGGTACTCGGCGCGCGGCAGGTAGTAGGTATCCTGGTAACGCTGGGCGGACCGATGCTGCTCCACGGCATGGAGACGCGTCGCGCGCACTGCGAAGCTCATGCTCGCCAGCGCGATCAGCCAGGCCGTTATGCGCGCTGTTCGCAAGCCAGAATGCTACACGTCACTGCGCAAGGCTGACAACAGAGTGATATTGTCGCCCGGATGGGGGAGGGCGACGTGCCGCAGCGGTGGCTCCAGTTCGCCGCGCTGGCGTTGCTGTCGCTGGTGGCGGTGTTCGCGTACGCGCCGATCTTCGCGGTCGACTTCTTCTGGCAGCTCGAGCTGGGCAAGCTGATCGTCGAGCGCCACGAGCTCCCGAACGTCGACATGTTCTCGTCGGTGCACCCCGAGGCGCCGTACGTGCAGTTTCAGTGGCTGTGGGAGGTGCTGGCGTACGCCGCGCACGGCTTGGGCGGACTGCACGGCGTGCGCGTGTTTCAGGTGCTCGTGCTCGTGGCAAGCTTCGTCGCGCTCGGCATCGTGGCCAGGAAGCTCCTGCACGGCAGCCACGCGTTCGCGTTCTGTGCCCTGGCGCTCGTGCTGTTCGAGGACCGTTTTCAAGCGCGTCCCTCGGCGACCGCGCTCGGCTTCTGCGCGCTCTTGCTCCCGCTCTGGCTCGACCCCGCGCAGCGCGATCGTGCTCGCACTTGGCTCTACGTGGCCGCGGTCGCGTGCGTGTGGTCGAACATGCACAGCGGCGAGAGTGTGCTCGCCGTGCTCGCCTTCGGTTCTCTAGCAGTGGGCTCGCTGCTCGCATGGCGCCTCGGCACCGCTTCCCGCGAGCGCGCCAGCCGCGACGCGCAGCTGTTCGCCGCGACCTGCGCGGGAGTGCTCGCGTCTCCACACTTCCTCGACGGCCTGCTCGCGATCGCCCCCCAGCTCGCCACCGGCAACAAGGAGTTCCTGCCGAGCTACACGATGCTGGCGAACGGCCTGACGCCAAGCTTCCTGCTGATCGGCCTCGGCCCGACGCTGATCAGCGTGCTCTACGTGGTCGCCAGCTGGAAGCGCGCGGCGTGGTCCGAGTGGCTGCTGTGCGCCGTGATGCTGGTGCTCGCCCAGCACGCCGTGCGCAACGCGTTCCTGTGCCTGGTCCCGCTCTGCGCGCTCGGCTTGCGCGTGCGCGGCCGACCGCGCCTGCTGTTTGCGCTCGGCTGCACCTTGGTCCTGGTCGCGTTCCAGGATCACGTGGTCAGGGGATACGGCGGCGTCGCCCGAGCGTCGGAGCTCATCCGCGAGGACCTCGCGCCGGATGCCTTTCCCGAGCAGCTCGCCGCGTTCATGGACGAGGCGCAGATCGAAGGCGGCGCGATCAACGACGGTCGCTGGGGCGGCTACCTGATCTGGAAGCTGTGGCCTCGCGTGCATGTCTTCGTGGACACGCGGCAGAACCTGAGCGCGGAGATGTGGCCGATCTTCCTCGCCACGCAGCGCTCCGACACACGCCCGGCCGCGCTCACCGAGGCGCACCGTCGCTGGGGCCTGGAGCTCGCGATCTTCCGCGGGCCTACGTTCCCGCTGATCACGCCGCCGCCCGAGTGGCTGCTGCTCTACAAGGCTGGCGACCAGGAGCTCTACCAACACCGCGATGGCGCCCACGCCGCCGAGAACCTCCGCCGCGCCCAAGCACATCCGAACGACGGCGCACAACGCTGGCTCGCCGCGCACACGCGTGAGCGCGATCAGGCCGCCGCACTGCAACGCAGTCCCGAAGCCGACGACCGGCAGCGAGGCAGCCTGCTAGCGAGCAAGCTCTCGTTCGAGGCGGGCGACTACGCCGACACGCTGCGCATCGCGCGCGAGGCGCCGGCTCCGAACGACCCGCAGTTGCTCTACCGTGCCGCGTTCAGCGCCTACGTGCTCGGCGATCGCGAGTCCGCGAAGCGCAGCTTGGCGCACCTACAGCCAGCGCAGCTCACTCCCGCCCAGCGCGCTCGCACCGCCGTGCTCGCGCGCGCGCTTCACTCCGTCTCGTTCTGAATGAAGAACGAGCGCGCGTGGAACAGCTCGTTGTCGATGTTGCTGCCGGTCGCGAGCTCGAACAGCGAGCTCACGTTGTCCTCGTCGAGGTCGCCGCGCGCGCGGATCACGTAGATCGGCTGCGTCGAAGCCGGCGTCACACAGCGCCCACTCGCCGTGTCCTGGTTCTCCAGCTCGTACAGGTAGTAGCTGGACACCGTAGTGTTGCTGAGCCCGAAGGCCTGGAACGATGCCGCCCCGTAGTCGCCGGGGTTCTTGCCGGCGCCGGGCACCACGCCATTGTCGGCCGTGCCCACGGTGCACGCCGTCAGGTGCGCTCCGCTCATGCCGGAGGCGCCGCGGTCACGTGCGTAGTAAGTCGCAGCCTGGTTGTAGAGCTGCTTGATCTGCTCGTACGCCTCGGCCGACTTCGAGCGCCGGATGAACGCACCCATCGCAGGCAGCGCGAGCGCCGCCAGGATGCCGAGGATCGCGACCACGATCATCAGCTCGATCAACGTGAAGCCCGCGCGAGACCGCATTGCATGCCTTCCGTGAGCCGGGACTGGAAACGAAAAAGGCTCCCGCGGGTGAGACCCTCGGGAGCCTTACGTACGCCATCGGGCGAGATGCTTACTCGGTCTCGTTGTTGATGTAGAAACCGGTCGCGTGATACAGCTCGTTGTTGTCCGAGGCCGCGGTCGCGAGCTCGAAGGTCGACGTGATGGCGTCGCCGTCGAGGTTGCCGTTCGCGCGCAGCGTGTGGCCAAGTGCACCGGCCGCGTTACCGCA